>NZ_JBNNHG010000005.1:0-67432 GCF_050268705.1 Stenotrophomonas sp. NPDC077659
TCACCGGGGGAATTGTGCCTGATCAGGGCACCGTTCCGAGACACAAGAGTCGAGCCATGCTCGACTGCTGGCGGCAAGAGCCAGTCGAGCATGGCTCGACTCTACAAAACGTTAGAAATCGAACAGCTCCGACAGGAAGCTCTCCTTCTTCTTTTTCCTGTACCCGTGGCCATGCTGCCCGCGGTTGTCGTCGTAACGCTGCCCCAGATGGCGGGTATCACGATGCATCACCGGTGCAGCCACCTGCGGCGCCGCCTGCACCGGTGCCTGCACCGGCACGGCAGCCCCTGCCCGCTCGATGATCTTGTCCAGCTCACCACGGTCCAGCCACACGCCGCGGCAGCCCGGACAGTAGTCGATTTCGATGCCGTGGCGCTCGGCCATCTGCAGGGTCTGGGTGGTACACACGGGGCACTGCATGGCGTGGCTCCTGTTGGTCAGGCTCCGACTGTACCTGCGCATCCATGACTGTGGGACAACATGACCGATGGCATAGGGACTTACGGCGCGTGCCCGCGCGATGTCCGCCGCCCACACTGCAGGCCTGTCCAGCAAGGAATGCGCACATGCCCCACCCCTCCCGCCCGCCCACCGCCATGCGCCTGCTGCTGGCCCTGCTCGGGGCGGGTCTTGGCCTGAACCTGCGCGACCTCAGCGCCGCCGCCGGCCTGCCCATCCCCGCGCTGCCCATGCCGTATGGCGGCAGCCTGCTCGACAACGCACTGGCGGTGCTCGTGGCGCTGCTGCTGGCGGCCCTGCTGCGTCCTCGTGGCATGGGCCTGGCAGCAAGCCTGGGCCTGCGCTGGAACGGCGCACGCGGACCGCTGTGGGTTCTGCTGGCCAGTCTGGTGTGCTGGCTGGGCCTGGCCGCGCTGGGTACACCCAATACCGCGCTGACCGTATTGGACGCCACGATGCTGGCGATGCTGTTCCCGGTGGCCGAAGAGGTGCTGTTCCGTGGCCTCGGCTTCGTACTGCTGGTGAAGATCGTGCGCGGCCCCTGGGCGCTGCTCGCGCTGCCGCAGGCGCTGCTGTTCGGCATGGTGCACTGGCTGGGCTTCGGTGGCGTCGAAGGCGGCAGCCTGGCCATGTTCGTCGGTGCGGTCATCGCACTGGGCGGCTTCATCTTCGCCTGGCTTGACCATCTGGACGGCGACACCCTGTGGTGCGGCCTGGTGCTGCACGTATCGATGAACCTGGCGTGGAACGTGTTCAGCCTTGATGACGCGGTGGCGCTGGGCTGGCAGGCCACCAGCCTGCGCATCGGCACTGCGGTGCTGGCGGTTGTCGTATTGAGCCTGCACAGGCGCCAGAAACGTGCTGTAACGCTGCGTTAGCCCGCCCTGCACGCGGGTATCACTGCACGGTCGAGCATACTTGCGCGCCTTTTCACCGTTGCTGTCCGGAGTTGTCGCGTCATGTTGCTGTCCAAGCGCCACGTTGAACCCCGCGTCCTGCTGATCGAGGACGCCGAGGAAACCCGCGAGCTGAGCCGCATGGCGCTGGAAAGCCAGGCCTGCCACGTGGTGGGCGTGAGCTCGGCCGAAGCCGCGCTGGGCCTGCTGGCGGCCGGTGAGCGCTTCGACCTGCTGTTCACCGACGTCAACCTGGGCCTGGTCAGCGGCATCGAAGCCGCCAACCAGGTGCGTGGCCTGTATCCGTACCTGCCCATCCTGGTCACCTCGGGCATGGACCAGCACGCCGTGCTGCCGCAGCTGCGTGATGGCATCCACTTCCTGCCCAAGCCGTATAACATGAGCGAACTGCTCGATGCCATCCGGCTGTGCTTCCGCCACGCCAACGCCGGCGTGTTGACCGGGCCGGACGCGCAGGCGGCCTGAGGCATTCATCCACGCATGGCGTGGTTCTACCGGAACAGGCGCACGCATGGCGTGGATGGCGTTCCCCTTGGGCCACTGCTGTACGGTTTCTTCAGGGCTGTTCAGGCGCGGGCGCCGGGAACAGCGTGCGCAGTGCCTGCAACGCAGCGGGATGGTAGATCGTGGCGTGGGTCTCTTCCGGTAGCGGCTGGTATTTCACCAACAGCGAAGGCGAGGCCCGCTGCAGCAGCGTGGCCAGCTGCGCCGTGCCCTGCGCCAGTTCCGGCTGGCCGCTGCTGGCCAGGAACACACGCGGGCCAGCCTTGGCAACAGTCGGCAACTGCTTCGATGCCGCAGCCAGCAACGCGCCCTTGTTCCACCACAGGCTGGGGTCCAGCGCGATATAGCTGTTGAACAGGGTCGGCTCCTGCAGCAGCGTCTCCACCACGAACAGGCCCGCCAGCGATTCACCGATCAACGCTCGCTCGTCGGTGGTCGGATAGCGCTGGCGCACCTGCGGCATCAGCTCATCGCGCAGGAATGCGCGGTAGGCGGCAGAGCCACCAATGCGTGGGGCGATCTTCTGATCCTGCGGGTCGCTGCTGGGACCGGTCATGTCACGGCGGCGCTCGGTGTTCTCAATGCCCACCAGCAGGAACGGACGCATGCTGAAGTTGGCGGTCAGCACCTGCACCAGCCCGGCCACGTGCAGGAAATCCTCGCCGATACCACCGTCGGGCATGTACAGCACCGGCAGCGGTGCCTTCGGAGCCAGGCCCCAGGGCTGCGGGCGGTACACATTGATACGGCGGGTTTCGCCCAGCGCCTTCGACGCGAGGGTGAAGGTCTCACCGATCACCAGGGGCGCAGCCTGCGTGGAAGGTACCGGTTCGGCGGCCATCAGCGGCGCTGTGGAAACGGCGGACAACAGCAGCGACAGCACGATCAAGCGCATGGGGCGACCCATCCTGGGAAAGACGCCGATCATAGCGCCCTGACGGATCTTTGCGCCGCTGGTCGACGAGGACCAGCGCCATGCGTTGATGAAGGCAACCACGATTCACCGTACAACGCGTGTGTCGCAGGAACACGTCTGTCCCAGCCCTGGAAGGCAGGAAGCGACAGAACAGGGGGGTGCTACCATGCAGGCACTCCCTCAAAAGAACTTGGTGCATGGGCGGCTTGAGCATCTGGCACGTGATCATTCTTCTGGCAATCGTCGCAATCCCGGTCGGCATTGCGTTCGGCATAGCCGCGATCGTCCGCAGACGAAAGTAGATCTACGCCACGCGTGGATGATTCTCCCGACGACTGTCGCATCTGGACCGGTGCAGGACGCCCACCGGCTCGCCGCCGACAATAGAAGTGAGGCCAGCTTTGTACGCGCTGGCTCACAGTCGACAGCTGCCAGCACGTCACTTGCGACGCTCTTCAGCGTAATCCGCCAAACGCTTCCGCAGATGCGTCGCGCGTTGTCGTTTGTTGCATCAGAGAGGCCTGCGACAATCCAACGTCGCGTTGGGACCTCGCATCACTTTCGGAAAACTCCGATTGAATTCCGAGCGCGGGCGTAACCACCATGCAGCGCCACTGACAATGGGTGGCAGCGGGCCTGCAAGCCACTGATGGCGGTAAGCATGTTGTTTGCGCTCACCCGCCGGCGGGTGATCCGTCGGCTCTGCCGGGTATCCAGGCGCAGTAGGGGCACCACCCTCGGACGCCGGCCCACACGGGGTCCGGACCGCTGTACAGTCAGGTTGCTACCTTCAAGGAGGTTCCTATGTTGAATGTGCTGATCATTGCCGCACTGGCTGCGGGCCCCGCGGCATCCGCGCCGTATGCCGATTGCCTGCTGGGCAACATCCAGCCCGGCCTGACCGACCGCGCGGTTCAGTTGGTGCAACAGGCCTGTGCCGCGAAGTACCCGGACAGTTTTGCCGCCGCGATTGAACTGGAGCGGCAACAGAGTTCTCAGCGGCAGGCGCAGTTCGATGCAGATCGTGCTGCAGCGCTGCGGTCTGCCAATGCGGCGGCTACTGCGGCACAGGCCGCGGCGGATCGTGAGGCGGCACGGGCCAGAAACGCTCAGGCAAAGTAGGTTGCGGGGGTAAGCAGCAGTTGACGGGGCAGAACCAAACCACGCCGGCGTGGCCGGCAAAGAAGTCGATCAACGACTGTGGGCTTGGCGCCCCCAGCAGTGCTTCGGTCACCTCTTCGGCCGCAATCGCCGCTGCCTTGCTGCGCGGGAACATCGCCTGTTCATAGGCGGCCAACACCGTTTCCGTGTCGTCGCCATGCGCCAACAGCGCAGTGGCCAGTTCCGCGCCATCGAACAGGGCGAGATTGGCGTGCAGCGCGCCGTTGGGTCACGATGCACCAGGATGGGCGCCGCGCTGGCTGTCGCGGCAGGCGAACTGGCGCGGGTGCAGGTCCTGGAAGCGCTGGGCCAGCAGCGGCGTGCACTGGGCGTGGATGACGCCGGCCAGTGGTCGACCACCCAGGCGCTGATGAGTTACATCCTGGGCACGGGTGGCCAGCACGCCGCACGTGCTCAGCTGGCACGGCAGCAGAGACTGGAGCGCACGCACGCACTGACGGAGGTTGCGCAGACCAGGAACGAACTGGAGGCCGATGCCTGTTCCTTCACCCACAGCATGGTGCCGCAGTTGCCACACCATGATGATCGTGCGGACGTCACGGCGGGCGTTGATCTGATACTGAGTGGTATTGCACAGCGAACTGCCGCGGAGCGCTGAAGCTTGGCGCAGGCTCAACCCGCCGAGCAGGCGACGTCCATCACTGCAGCATTCAGAGTGCCTGGCTGCACCGGCACGGGATCCAAAGGCCGCGCTTCGCCACCGAGATACTCGTTGCCCTCGCTGAGTTCCAGACTCGAGAGATGCGCCACGGTGTGCTTCCGGCAGTCATAGCGTGATCGCACATCCATGTATCGCGTCTGGGAGTGAACCTTGAGGTCATCGGGTACAGCGTCAAGAACGTTGCGGATCGACAGCGTGACCGAGTCACCCTCACGTTACAGCTTCTGCTGCCGGTCGATATAGATCTTGGATGACGCGCTGCTGCCCAGGTAGTACCAGCGCTCTGGTGATTTGACTCCATTCGCTCGGTCAGACGCCGGCGTGCCTGCATCCTGCTGCGTTGCGCCCGTTCTTTCGGCTGCATGAGCCGAAGCACAGCCCACAGCCACAGTGGCCGGAAAAGTGGCGCCAACGCGCTTCAATTCAACAAACGTCATGTACGTGCTGCTCCTTGTTGTGACACGGGTCCAAGTATGCCGTTCGACCGAGCGGCCGTGTCCGCTATTTCCTGAATGGGCTGCTACGTATCGCCCGTGCAACGCCGGAACAAACAGCAGCTATCGACGCTCGTGTGCCGAGCGCGTGCACGGGTTGAATCCATGCGACGCGCACGGTTACCGACCTGATAAGTACTCTGAATGCAGGCATCAATTGAAAAGAGCAAAGGCCTGTACAGACAAGAAGGATTCTTCCGGCGACATCCGCCAAGCACAAAAGCAGCTTGGCCAATCATCAGTGGTTATGACGGAAAGCTACACACGGGCAAGTCCTTTCGTGGATCGCTTGTCTTGGACTCAGACGTCCCTTCTGACCGAATCCGCCTCGATGGACCTTGACTCTGGCCCATGAGAAAAGCCGGGCGCCATACGTACGGTTGAGTCAACCGCCTGCTTTTGCGGAAAAGAACGCCGATTGCGGAAAAGAAAAAGGGCTCCGGATTGCTCCGAAACCCTTGTATCGCATTGGTGGGCCGTGATGGATTCAAACCATCGACCAAAAGATTAAAAGTCCGCCTGACTCTTATCACAAATCAAAGGCTTGCATTGAATCCATTTCTGGAAGCCGACCGCCTGAGCCATTGCGGCGCAAGGGGGCGATGCGGAGTTTTCTGGAAGTAAAGCCGTCAGACGCGAGGGTGCTGCCGCCCCCTCGCACTCAGCTACCTCTTCCTCGGATCCGTCGCCCCGGGCTTGGTCTCCGCCGACGGCCGGATCGACTTCAGTGCTGCCACCACCCGGGCGGAGGCAGCCGCAGCCGCCTCGTCCAGGCGGTGGGTTTGCTGCTGTTGCTCGCGGGTCGGAGGCAAGGCCGGCAGCGCCCGCGTTGGCTTGATGGGTGTGTTGTCCGTCAGGCGGACGACCGCGTCTCGCAGCGGCAGGTCCGGCAACAGTCTGGCGGCGCACCAGCGCTCGGCGAAACGCTTGCCCTGACGGATGCTGGCGACCGGGGCGTTCTTGGTCTGCCACATCTTCAGGGCATTCATGTGCAGGCGGTAGCCACCCTCGCGGGTCGGGGTGACACTGGCCACCTCGCGCCCGTTCCACCACAGCGCCCAGCGCTCGCCCATCTGGACCCAGCCGGACGGGATGGGGGCAGTGCGGAAGCCTTGGTAGCCTAGCGAGGGAAGCATGGCCGGAAGAATACGACCGGCCGTCGCAGATCCTGCGAATGCCGACGGCATCAATTCCGACGTACTTGACAAAGCTGGAATTTGGAAGATACTCGCAATTACAAATCTCGCGAATGGAACATTCAAATGTCCGATCCGACAAGTCCCAGCGCTGCCTCGCCTGATCTTTGCGACTCACGACTAGAGGTCGTAGCCGGGCTCATGCTTGAAGTGCTCGCAAAAGCCGCAGAAGCGACAAGCACAGAGTTAGATTGCTCCTATTCGCGCGCAGTCCTGTCTTGGGCCTGGATAAAGAATGCTTTGCTCCGGATGGCCGGATCGAACACTCACGATTGGCTGTCAATCCGGCACAGCGGCAATGATCTGATCGTCGGTGTTGGATCGGTCCCAGTACGCTTCTTCATCATCGCGGACCATAGCAAGCCAACGAAGCGACGGATCCTATGCCCAACTGAAGCCGAGACCGTACAGTTGTGTGAGATGGGGCAAGGCTCTTTTGCCGGCGCAGGTTTCAGCGTCGACGGTCTGCCCACACTCTGGCGGTTCATCGTCGAGCGCGCCAAGACGGATGAAGATGAGAGCAGAGTATTTTTCGTTGGATACGATGCCTACGGAAGCATTCAAGCCAAATGGCAGTTCACTGAATCTGTTCGCATGTTCCATTCGACTGATGCAGTTATTCCTAGCGCTACTGAGCTGGATCCCATCAGCCTCGCACCGATTTACGGCGAAGCCGATAACGAGAGCAGCGTTGATGAAGTGGAGCCTGCAATCGAATTGATCCCAGACCTTTCTGCTGCAACGAATCCGAATGAACGCGCCGCCTCTTAATCCCCAACTCAATTTCCAGCAGGCAGAGTTCAATGGTGGACAGTTGCGAGTTGCCCGCCATTTCTGGGGAATGACCCTCCAAGACGTTGCTGACTCGATATCCACTACGCGGCAGTTCGTTTCCCAGCTTGAAACGGGTAAGGCGAAGCCTAATAGATCTGACGCTATCATCCAGGCGCTGGCAGATGCTGTAGAGGTTCATCCTGATTTTCTGTTCCGCATTGGGCGTGATCAGCTCAACGAAGAGCAGACTCACTTTAGAAAGCTGGCGTCCACGAAGGCCAGTACGCGCCAGACAGTTTTGGCGCGCGGAACAGTCTTCGGCCAGCTAGTCAACTTCATTGCTAAGCGCGTGCGTCTTCCACAAGTGAACATCCCCGACCACTCTGGTTGCACAACAGCCGAGCAGATTGAACGCGCAGCAGAACTTACTAGAGCGCACTGGGGCCTTGGACTTGGTCCAATTTCTCACATGATTCGGGTTGTCGAGCATGCAGGAATAGTGGTTGCGTTCTTCAACGAAGCCTCTGCGCAAGTGGATGCCCTTTCCATTGCATCCAAGCGTCCGGTTATTGTTAGGAACGACGCAAAGAGAAGCCCCTTTAGACAGCGATTTGATATCGCGCACGAGCTTGGCCATCTAGTACTACATGAAGGACAGGTTACCGGCGACAGAAAGACTGAAAGCGAAGCCAACCGGTTCGCCTCCGCGTTTCTTTTGCCACGGTCTACGTTCGCCAAGGCCTTCCCGAGGAAAGGCGGTCGCCTCGACTGGGCGGGGATAAGACAGTTGAAATTGACATTTGGCGCGAGCAAGGCAGCGATCATCTATAGGGCTCGATCGCTCGATCTCATTGACGAGGACCAGTATCGAAGCGCAGTAATCACCCTAAAGAACAGGGGCGAGGCCATTGAAGAAGCGGAGGATGCACTAGTCGCCAAGGAAGTCAGTGAACTTATACCAAAGTCCTTGGACGTACTACGAAATGCACACGGCATTAGCTTCTCGGACTTGGCAAATGCGCTATTGGTTTCACCTGACTTTCTCAAACAGATTGTTGCCCGGCCAGCAGACGACGCGCCCATAAGGAAAGCTGCATTGAGGATTGTTCACTGACCAGAAGGCCTGGCGGCAGAGCAGTGCTCTGCATGTAGGGCGACCCTCTTTCCTAGTGCGCCGGCACGACGCTGCTAAGGCACCTCTGGCCTATTGACAGCGGAAGTGTCAAATCTGAGTTCCCACCTCTCTCCACCATAACAGGCCAAGCCGAACAACAACCATGCAAGTTGCCGCCCAGAACTACTTCGAATTGATTGTGGAGCCTACTTGCTGTGAGTACTTTGAGCGCCCATGGGATTTCCGCTTAGGGGTTCTGTCAATCATTGTGACTTCGCACATGGTCGACTACTGGGTAATGGAGGGTTACGAAGGAACATCATCCATGAATGATATGCGTGCCGCGATAGACCAAGGCCGAGAGCTGCTCACCCATCTCCATCCAGGCTTGCAAGCGCTTAGAGATGCCGCTGATGCTGCCAAACATGGAAAGCTCGCAACGTTGAAGGCAACCCGTCAGATCACTAGCGCAGACCAGATTCAGGTAACGCCTGGCCTTTTCCACGCTCCTTTTGGCCAAGGCGTTTTCGCGGAGGCTATGGATATCTACTTCGATAACCCGAACGGCAAACGCGTGAGCGTGCGCGAGCTTGTTACAGGAGCCTTGAAATTCTGGCGGAAGGAATTGGGTATCGATCACTCCACATCGGACACTTGTAGATCCGACCAATGATGTCGGCTTCCTACACGTCCCGGGCACGGTTGGCCAGAATACCCTTCGGCCATGTGCGGCAGATTCGTCCAGCTCCGCGTTGTCGACTTCGCTGCTGGCTAGCACGCCTCCGTCCATGGAGGGGTACCGCGTGAGCCGGGCGGTCAACACCCCCCGAAACAACGCCGAGGGGCTTCTGGGACCTGTCGTCTGATCCCTACAGCAGCGCCGCTTGCCTATCATCCCAGCTCTTGATAATCAGCTCGCCGAACTTGCGACCCCTGCCCTGCCCGCCGCCAATGGTGTAATCGAGCTGCAGCGGCACCATGTCGAACTCGTCGAACACCTCACGGATCTGCGGGTGGTCGTTGATCGACACCACGAACCGGCCAACAGCACTACGCATCAGCCCCGCCATCGCCTCGTACTCGCTGAACGGGAAATCCAACCCGTAGCCCTCGGTCTCCCAATACGGCGGGTCCAGATAGAACAGCGTGCCGGATCGGTCATACCGCCGCACGCAGTCCTGCCAAGGCAGGCACTCGATGATGGTGTTCGCCAGACGTAGAACCGCTCATCCGCCTGCGAGTATCGGGTGTCCACCAGGCTGAAGCCCTTGAGCTTCGGGGTGCTTCCGGCCACCAGCTTGGGGAAGGTCGCACCTTCCAGACGCTTGGCCGCCAGTGAGTCCGGCGCGCCCTCCTTCTCGATGTCGTTGTCGAAGGCATCAAGCTCATCGAGCAACGCGACATCCACAGAGATGCGACGGTAATTCTTCGCCGCCTTGCCACCGCGCACGCGCAGCAACGAGCCGATGAACTTCTTCTGCTGCAGCGTGTTGTCCTTGTGCCGGGCCAAGTAGGCCGGGAAAACTGCGCGCATGCAATCTACGTCGCGCAGCATCGGCTCCAACTCTGACTTCACGAAGTCATCGGAGTCGTCATCGGTCGGCTGCCAGATGCATTGGTTCCGGCGTCGGTGCTCTGCGTTGTAGCCAAGGAAGGCGAGCAGGATCTTGGTGTAGCCAACACGCGCCGACTTCTTCACCGAGACCTCGGCCACGTCGTCGTTGCTGATCACTGCCATCATTCCGCGCTGGAACGGCCAGGGGGTCCACTTCTGCTCGACGTAGCTCGATT
The DNA here is from genome assembly GCF_050268705.1 of Stenotrophomonas sp. NPDC077659. NCBI lineage: Bacteria > Pseudomonadati > Pseudomonadota > Gammaproteobacteria > Lysobacterales > Lysobacteraceae > Stenotrophomonas > Stenotrophomonas sp. NPDC077659. The sequence continues at coordinate 10,009 of NZ_JBNNHG010000005.1, forward strand.
CGGCGGAGAGATAGAAGTGCTCCCGAGCCCAGGCTTCCAGAGTGATCGGCTCCTGTACCGCCCAGGATGCGAGCCCGCGCTGGAGATGGCGCTCCACAGCCTGCAGCTGGCTCGCATCGATTCCACGAAGAAGCGTCATTCGCCTTGATCCTCGGCATCCGCCAGCGTCGCCGTGGCCGCGTCCTCATCGGCGTCATCATCGGCAGCCACTCATCGCCTGCAGCACCATCAGCCAGCACGCCACGACGCACCAGGTCGCTGACTGCCTGCTGGGAAATGCCCACCAGATCCCCGAAGGCGCCCTGTTTCATCGGGCTGCTCAGATCAGAAACCACTACAACCCCCTTGGAAATGCTTCATGACTAGGCACAAATTGCGCGACCGAATACCCGTGGAATCTGAGGCCGGGGAGGACCCATCGACCCACCCCCTCCCCCCTGCCTCACCCGGCCCACCCACCACCCGATGATTCGCGTGGAACATGGTGGCCGTCCTGACCGTCCCGACCATCACGGCGAGGTCTGGACGCTCGGAAGCCTTCGCGTTTCTAGGCTGTCCACACTGTCCATACCGTCCACACCTATTTTTTTGATTTGAGTAATTGAGAAGTGAGCCGATGTGTCGGTACATGTACGCGCGCGAGAAAAGGTGTGGACGGTCGGGACGGCGCTGTCGCAGTAGGCGGCAGGTCTGGTCAGTGGTTTGGACGGGTGTGGACGGAGCCGGGGAGGTCTGGTCAGAAGTCAGGTCCACTGGGGGCCTCCTGCCTTGACCGCTGAGCGGTTGCCAGCCAGTCATCGATCGTGAGGCCAGGCCTGAACCACCGCGGCTCTCGCCCACCATCGGGCCACCGCCTGCGCTGCTGCTCCCAGCCCAGCGTCTTCATGATGGCCGCCACGCGCATCTGCTCGGGCTTGCCGTGCTTTCCGGGGTCCAAGCCGATGGCGTACGTCAGCAGGTTGTCCGTGGTTGCCCAGTCGATCTCCGACGCCATCGCCAGGCGTATCGGGTAGCCGCGGGCACCCGTGACGACTACGAGTCAGCGCGGAACGTGCTTATCAACTACCCCACAAACTTGGGCGTGCCATTCGGCAAGCTCCAGGTGGCAAAGCTTCGGAATCACAATTTCCAGCGCCTGGTCGACAAGATCGAATCCGCAGGCACGCCTACCAAGGCAAACAAGGTACTGCGTTACTCACGCTTGGTGTTTCGCTGGGCTCTCAATCGGGGCATCGTTGACCACAATCCCGCACAGGGGCTGGAGCAGGCGAAGGAGCGTAAGCGCCAGCGGCTTCCTACCGATGCAGCCTATGCGAAGTTGCTGGCATTCGCCCACGAGCGCTCCATGCGAACGGCCAGGACCGAGGGCTCGGTACCGCCCTACCTGTGGATGATCATGGAGTTGGGCTACCTCTGCAGACTGCGCGGCATTGAGACGCTCACGCTGACCGAGGCGCAAGGCACGACCGAAGGGCTACACACTAATAGACGCAAGCGCAGCCGCGACAACCTAGTGGAGTGGACACCGCGTCTACGAAACGCGTGGGATGCCGCTATCGCACGCCGCGAAGCCATCATCGATCGCCACAGCTTGCCAGTGCAGTTGCAAGCCGATCAGCGCCACCTGTTCCTTGCTGAGCATGGCGAGCCCCTGCAGAAGACTAGCCTGGACAGCACTTGGCAGCGCTTCATCCAGCTCGCAATTAGCGCCGGCGTCCTTTTGGCAGAGGAACGCTTCAGCCTGCACGACCTCAAACGGAAGGGTGGCACAGACACCGCGGGCAACCGCGCCGACAGGCAGGATGCACTTGGGGTCACAGATGCCATGATGAAGGTGTACGACAAAAGCATTCCAAGGGTGCGACCGGCTGGCAAGGACTAAACAGTTGGCGCGGGTGTCGCAGGCCGGAATGGCAGCGGTGGAAGTTGTGCACGTGGATGCAGAATCAAATCGATCTGGGCGACGAGCGCTTTCGCCTGCACTTCGTGGCCGTCAATCCAGGCCGATGCCAATCGATCAATTAGCTGCGGTCGCGGCATGCACAGCTCTTCAGACAGAGCTGCGAGAATTCGCTTGGCGCGATCACTTCCACTCGATGCTAGGCCAGCTCTCTCCGCCACCGCATAGGCAGCACGCAAATCATGTATGAGCGCCTCACCTCTTAAGAGATTTGCACTTTCAAGCAATTGAGCCTCTGGGGCTAGAGTTCCGGGCAAGGAAACGAGACCAGAAACTACAGAGCCGCCGATATCTGAGTCACGAACACCGACTACACGACATCCCTCAGCGGTGAAGGCTCTAACAAGATTTCTAACCTGATCGGTGTCACCTACGACAACGACCTTAGCGGTTCGTAAAAGGCTACGGTTGTATCGCCTAAGCAGCTCGGTTAACAACTGCTTCGCGACATCATCCTCAACAAGGATGAGCTCACCGCCGAGATGCACGGCGCCGGCAAGCTCTCTCGCTGCAGCAATATCAGGAGCACGCGGCACTACCCGCGTACCATCGATATGCCGAGCTAAGAGAATGCGGGCATCGGCAGGAACCGCGTTAAAAATTACCGTAGAGTGTGTCGTCACAATTATCTGATGACCTTTCCGCTTGGCTACGTTCATCAGGTACCAAGCCAAGCCGTGTTGTGCATCAGGGTGCAGGGTAATCTCCGGCTCTTCCAGGAGAACTAGAGACCGGGGAGGAAGCGCCTCAATAGCGGTCACCATGCGCACGACTTTTTGCTCGCCAGCTCCCATGTGCGGCTCGCCGTAGGAACGGTTTCCGCGGCGAACTTCTGACACCGTATCGCTCCAATGATCTCCCGCGGTACCGACCTCGTGAGTGCACCCGGCGTCGTAAGTAGCGCCGAGGATGGTGGAAATACTTTGAAGGATCTCAGGCGTGAAATCAGTGGTTCGTCGTATACCGATCTTTGCACCCAACAGATTTAACCGATCCTTTTTCTCGATTCTTGGGGAAAAGTAGCCTACCCCATAGAACACGGCCGGGCGTGTTGGATTCCCACGCCGCGGGTAGCCCCATCGCTTCGTACTTGCGACGTAGGGGATCTGCAAAGGGTTAGCCTCTCCTTCGAATTGAAACTCAACGCTGGCAACCGCGCCATAGATCGGCGACTGCGCACCTAGTGCATGGCGCACCCACTCCCCGATCCTGTAGTTTCGTCCGCCACCCCGGGGATTCTGGTACGCAGCCGAGCAGAGCTGGAGGATGGTCGTCTTGCCACTGCCGTTCGTGCCCGCGATCACCGTCACTGGCCACTCGAAGCTCAAAGAGATATCCCGGATACCTCTCACGCCAGTAGCGTGAAAGTGGCGTATGACATTGCCGAATCGACCCCGCCGCGCAGGGTCAGGCTTCCATGCAGCGTCGATACCCTCGACTTCTCTGATCATCTCGTTATTGGTCGGCATCCTTTCCCCCTGTTCAATCCGCAGACACGGCGCGCCTACCGAACGAGCCGGACAGCATCGTACAGCCTCAATTGGTTGAATTACGGAGGAAATTACGGATGAGACGAAAAAAGCGCCACGAGGGCGCTTTAAGTCATTGATTGCATTGGTGGGCCGTGATGGATTCGAACCATCGACCAAAAGATTAAAAGTCCCGAACGACGCGTCTCAGGGCGTTGCTGCCGGATCGCACCGTTAAGGTAAATCGCTGATTTTACAAAGCTTAGCGTTTCAACCAGTCCCAACTGGCATCCTGCGTTCCCACGCAATGTAGGCACCATGTAGGCACCAGATGGCAAAGGGAAAGGGACAGCTCACGGCTCGCGGCTTGGCCGCGCTGGCAACTGGGGAATGGGCGAACGACGCCGCCACGCACGGCGCTGGGGTGCTGCAGGCACGCAAGCTCGCATCCGGCGCCATCAGCTTCTACTACCGCTACACCGGCCCGAACCGGAAGCAGGATCGTCTCTCGCTGGGTAGCACCCTGACGCTGGCCGAGGCGCGTGCCGAGGCGGCCGTGCTGGCTCGCCGCTATCAGGCCGGGGAGCGGGACTTGCGCGGCGCCCTCTTGGCTGACGAGGCCGCGGCAGCGCGCGAGCTGGCGCTAGCCAACGCCGCAGCATCGGCTCGAAGTGCAGCCACGCTAGGTGCCCTGATGAATGCCTATGTGTCCAGCTTGAAGGACGCAGGCAAGATCAGCGCCGGCAATGTTGGCAAGGCCGTCACGCTGCACATCGAGAGGGCCTGGCCCGCGCTCTGGGAGCGGCCCGCATCGGAAATTGAGCTCGATGACCTGATCCCCGTCCTGGCAAGGCTGGTGCGCCTCAAGAAGCTGCGCGAGGCCGGCAAGATTCGCTCGTACCTCCGGGCTGCCTACGCTGCTGCCATCCGCGCGAAGCAGGATGCGGCAGCACCTGATTCGCTGCGCGCTGTGAACCTCTCCCGCAACCCTGCCCAGGATCTCGCTACCGTCGACAGCGGCACACCACGCGAGCATGCCCTGTCCGTCGCCGAACTTCGCGCGTACTGGCGCCGGATCGTCGCGCTACCTGGCGCGCGCGGCGCGATGCTCCGTTTCCACCTGCTGATCGGTGCACAGCGAATCTCCCAGATGGCCAGGCTGGTGGCAACTGACATTGACCACGATCACCAGTCCATTCGCATCTTGGACATCAAGGGCCGGCGCAAGCGCCCTAGGGCGCACATCGTGCCGCTGATCCCGCAAGCGATGGCCGCACTGCAGGAGATGCAGGGTGAAAAGGCAGGCGCGTTCCTCTTCACCATCACCGACGGCATCGATCCGGCCACCTATCACGTCTTCCGGGGCCTTCTCGACCACGTGGTGGACGCCATGGACGCCGCCGGAGAGCTGGATGGGCCCCGCTTCACGCCGGGCGACCTTCGCCGAACTGTCGAGACGCGTCTGGCTGCAGCCGGCTACTCGGAAGAAGTGCGCGGACACGTCCAGTCCCATGGTCTGAGCGGCGTGCAGAAGCGGCACTACAACAAGTATGAATATGATGCTGAGAAACGCGACGCGATAGAGGCGCTATTTAATTTACTAAGCGACGGGGGTGGGACAGCAGTAACCACACAAGCAGCCACCTCGGAGACGTCATTTTTAAATACCACTACAATTTAGTTGCACCGTTAATTAGTGCAACGTCCCAGCTGCTCTGGCCACCTGCAATCACAGACCTACAACGGATAGCCCCGGGATCAGTGCGCTCTGTGTGTAGGCCGCCCTCGGTAACGTACTGAATTTCCTGCTCCACAATGGCGGGCTTTTTGAGTCGGGGTCGAACTAGAGGATTTTTAGCAGTTATGAAAGCATTAGCGGTGTGGTTGATGACAGCTTGCGCCTCCGCCGGCGAGGGAACTTGGCACTTTCCTCTGTGAAATGGCGTAAGAACGGCTACAGCATCCTGTGTAACGAACTGTTGCCATACTGCCGCGTTGTATCCAGTAACGGATCCATGATGAGGTATCTTGAACAAGGTACATGAAGTGCCGGATTTAGCCACCGTTGTTGTCAGCACCCCGTTCCACCCCAGTACGGGAGAATTGACATCCTCAAGGTCTGCACCCAGCAGAATATTAAAATCTCCAACACTGACCAACAGGACCATTGCAAGATGGTTAGGTGTCTGAGACTTTACATTTCCCATAGGCTCACCATCCTTAGGCATAAATTTCCCCAAAGATTGAATCGCCTTAATGGTTTCACCTGAAGAAGGGCTTAGCGCCCAAACTTCGAAATAACCCGCAGAGGTACTACCTTCCATGAGTCTTTTGTCAGCGCCCGCCAACTTAAGCTGAGGGGGAGGACTCATAGTGTAAATACTTCGAAGCTCACGCGCGCCGGAGGACAGGCGTCCTTCACCGTATCGCGCGGCCAGCAACATGAATTCGCGCTCCCCCAGCGCCTCTGGGATTACTACCGTGGCATTTGGAGACGCACTGACAAGGTCTGCCAAGCCCCTTACATGATCGTCATGCCAATGAGTTACGCAAATCAGCTCAATTGAGTCGGCGGCGACACCAATACTCTCCAGATAGTGAAGCGCGGCAGGCTTCCCCCCGCGCCCTTGCAGGCAGGAGTCCACCGTAATCCATCTGTTATCGCCTAAGTGAACGCAGATCGCTTCTCCATAGCGGGGACCTACTACTAGCACCTCGACCGTGTCGGCAGCTGGCGCGCTAAGCGCGCTCAAAGCGTAGTGATTTGAACAGCTCATCTGCCTCAGCCTCTGTCCTTTTTAAGTCATTCGCCGTCCATGCAGGCACTCGCCTGAAACGAATCATGCTCGAACGTGTCCGCCCTGAGGGTTTCGTTTCATAGCCAACATACCAGTAAAAAATAGCGCCAGGAACTATTAGATCAGCATCTTCCGGATCGAATTGATCAAGAGGAACGTAGGCAAAAGAGTCACCGGCGCTCCTATCGGTTTTATCGATGAGTTTTACGTATACTTTCCTTTCGTCCTCAAGCACATCCTCCACAACCCCTTCCCAGGCCTGAATGCTCACTGCCGTTGCAGAAAAAGATTTATGAGAAACGCGTACCGACGCTTCGCTAGCCCGCAAAGCGCCCAGTACTGCCTGAAGTCTTTCGGTTGAATCTTCGCCAGTTGTATATCTAGCCCCACTCTTGGCAAAGTAGGAAATTGCGGAAGCTGCTGATCTCTTCCAACTAGTCGCTAGTACGCCATCATCCCTATCCTCTAACGCTGCAGGCAATTTAAAAGAGGCAGACATAAAGCTAGTGCCGGAGTCAAGACCAGCATCAACTATCACTTGCGGATCATCATTTTCCCTGAGCACGCGACACCTCCAGTAGATGACTAGCGACCCTATCGAAATCCGCTCTTGAGCTTTCCCAGTACTCAGCGAGGCACTCTATCGCAAGGTCGGGCGACTTCACTTCTTTCGAGTCGAACGAGTAATGATCGTTATGAGAGATGATCGCCTGAAAATCTACTTCACCCGACAAATCGGGACGGACACTATAATTCCTAGTGCCGTCATAACCATCGGCTCGGTCAGTCTGCATGGCGACACCAAGCATGCCAGGGTTTTTCACGACATCCAGCCAAGGCGCTTTAGGCGCGAGAGTATGACCAAAATCATCGTATGATTGCCTATCGGGAAACTGAATAGCATATTCCCAATTCATACCCAACTGGCGAAAAGGCACTCGCGGCAAACAGTTTAAGCACCCGAGAGCCAGATCCCGAAGCACAGGGAAAAACGGCTCCTGCTCGGTTCTGAGCTGAATCCTCTCTGGGCGAACGTCGACGTTCAACCAATCATTCTTGAATAGTGAAATATTGGAGTTCACCATCTGAATTTCGGCCGAGTCAGCCTCTCGCCCCTTGATCAACCCGTTATTTTTAAACCACTCCGGATGAAACAACGCAGGGCTGACCGGGCCCACTAGGACCAGTGTCGCCGCGACTCTTGTCGGATTCAGCTTCATTTCGGGTTCCACGCCGAGGCCGGCGTCCTGCCTGCAAGGACTTCGTATACTACACTGATTGGCGCACAGACAACTGGCATGCTTGGCCCATGTGCTTAGGGAGCAATCGGGTCGCTTGAGGGGCCAGACCTCTCATGCCATCACACAGGGACCGCAGCACGCGCTGGGGACTTCGTCTAAAACGGCAGGTCATCTGGCAGGTCTAGGCCTGCCAAACGGCTGGCGGCGCGCTGATGGCCGCTGGCCGCCTGCCGGAGCCGTTGTGCGCTCCGCTGCCGTCGCGCTCGGGACCGCCAGCTACCGGACTTGTCCTGTTCAAGTGCCGATGCCTGCTGCAGCTTGACCGCAGCCTGGGCCTCCAACGAGGCCTGTTCATTCTGCCTTTTCGCCATTGGTGCAGGATGCCGGACCCCTGTCGCGGAGGCCGCGACTGGCGCGGAACAGGCAGCGTGGCGCTGGAACGCGTTCAGAAACGGGCGACGCCACCTCACGACCGGCCATTAGTAATTGTACTAATATGCGTGCCGTCTCGACTCGTGAGACACGCCGCTCCCAGAGTACGCCCATGCAGTCCCTCCCCTTCCCCCACACCTTGGCATGGCCCTTCGGGCCCGCCCTGATCGACGGCCCGGCGCAGTTCGTGCCACTTGCCGCCGCGCGCGCGCGGCTGGGCTTCCCCTCGCCGGCCGACGACTTCATGGATGAAGCGATCGACCTGCACCGCCTGCTGGTGCGCAACCCGGCCGCCACGTTCCTGTACCGGGCCGATGGCTGGTCCATGAGCGGCGCAGGCGTCAGCGATGGGGACATCCTGGTAGTGGACCGGTCGGTCACGCCGCTGGCCGGCGACCTGGTCATTGCCATCTGGGATGGCAACCAGCCCACCTGCAAGGTGCTGCAGCTGTTCGAGAGCCACATGGAGCTGCACTCGGCCAATCCAGACTTCCCGCCCATCGTCCTGGAGCAGCCCACCGAGGTGGAGGTGTTTGCCGTTGTGGGCGTGGTTCGCCAGGTGAAGCGCCGAGGCCCCTATGTTCGGGCTCGTTGACGGGAACAACTTCTACGCCAGCTGCGAGCGCGTGTTTCAGCCGGCACTGCGCGGCGTGCCGCTGGTGGTGCTGAGCAACAACGATGGCTGTGCGATCGCGAGATCGGCCGAGGCCAAGGCCCTGGGCATCAAGATGGGCCAGCCGGCCCACGAGCTGAAACACCTGGTGCGTCGCCACGGTCTGCAGATGCGCTCGGCGAACTTTGGCCTGTACGGCGACATGAGCGCTCGCGTCGTGACCATCCTACGAGAAGCCGCGCCCCGGGTGGAGGTCTACAGCATCGATGAAAGCTTCATCGATCTGGAGGGCGTGCGGGACCGCGAGCGGTTCGCCCGGGATCTGCGGCAGCGCGTGCACCGATGGACCGGCATACCCAACTGCATCGGCATCGGGCCGACAAAGACGCTGGCCAAGCTGGCCAACAAGGTGGCCAAGAGCGCCGACGGCGTGATCGACCTCGGGGACGCCGCCTACAGAGCCTCGGTGCTGCAGACCTTCCCCGTTGGTGATCTGTGGGGCGTTGGCCGCCGGCTGGCACCGCGGTTGGAAGCCATGGGCATCAGCACCGCGGCCGCTCTACGCGATGCGCCGGCGGACGACATCCAGGCCACCTTCGGGGTGACGCTCGCGCGCACCCAGCGCGAGCTGCAGGGGCACCCCTGCATGGAGCTGGAAGAGGTGGAGCCGGACCGGCAGCAGATCATGGTCAGCCGATCGTTCGCTGACCGAGTCGAGGATCACGAAGCAGTTGCCCAGGCGCTGGCCACCTTCGCCGTGCGCGCCTGCGAGAAGCTGCGTGCCCGGGGCTTGGTCACCGCCGGCGTGTGGGTGTTTGCGCAGTCCGACGTGTTCCGGCAGGAGCTGCGGCAGCACAACGCCAGTAGAACCGTGGGCCTGCCCGCGTCGACCGCAGACACCACCGTGGTGCTGGGTGTCGTGCGCAAGCTGCTGCGCGGCCTGCTCCGCGACGGCATCGGATACAAGAAGGCCGGCGTGGCGCTGCTCGACCTGGCCCGGCCGGATGAGCTGCAGGCGGATCTGTTCGGGCCGACGGTGGTCGGCAATGAGAGGCTGATGGCCACCATGGACCGGATCAACCAGAAGTTCGGCCGCGGCACGGCCGGCCTTGGCGCATCGGGTTGGCAGGCGCGGCCAGCGTGGGGCATGCGGCAGCACATGCTCTCGCCGAACTACACGACCTCCGTGCACGAGGTCCCGCCGGCGCGATGCTGATGCGTGGACCGAAGGCCCGAGGCTTGCACGAAGCCTGCGACCGCCTTCTGGCGGCCGCAGGGGTGTGGATCAGGCCTGGCCGCCCAGCTGCTCCAGCACGCTCTCCTTCCACTTCAGCTGCTGCACGTCCGTGCCAGCGAGCTGCTTCTTGTGGACCTGCAGCAGCACGCTGAAGGCCTTGCCGGCCTCAGTGGGGCACCACAGCCCGTCGCGCTTCTCCTGAAGGCCATGCTCCACCAGCAGGCGGTTGAACTTCTGGGGGGAAAGGCCCACGCGCCGACCGAGGTCGGTGGGCGTGAAGCAGCGGATGCCATCCACCTGTACTGCTACAGGCCCGGCCGACAGAGGGCCAGGGAGAAGCAGGGGGTATGCCTGATTGGCCGCTCCGACCAGGATCTCGGCAGGCACCTGCGTTGTCCGACTGGAGTGGAACAGAGAAAACCGTTCCATTTTTGAAAATTTTTCCAGCCCATCAATGGGCTTAACTTCTTGATCTTGTTGCATTGTCGCGTCTCCGTAGAGCCGGGACATGAACCACCAAACCGTTGACCTATTTCCTAAAGCCGATAAGATCAACGCCGTTCCCATTGTACGGCTGTAAGTCGCCTAGCAATGGAGCGGGACCAATGATCGACCCAATCGATCAGTGTTCTCTTGGTGGCCATGCCACCGGTAAAACCAGTTGAGGTTTGCGCAACCCTGAGGCAGTCCTGGAAAGAAGGCCTTAGGGTTTTGCGTTTCTGTCGCCAGGGAAATGGTGAAGTCAAGATCCCTGCTCGACGGGGCTCAAGATAGTGGGGGTGATGGGGGCCGTCAACGCCAAATGTAGTGAAATCTGGTAATCCCTTGCGCCGCAAGCGTCATGCCATCGGCGCCGCGCAGAGGTGGTCTAGACCTGCTTGGGAAGGCTGCGCAGTCAAGCCCGGAGCGCGTCACATCGGCGGTACAACGTGCTGCGGAAGCGGAACAGTGAAAGCCTCCCACGACACGCAGCCGGCGGCCATGGACGGTGCTGTGGATAACCAGCGGGCATCGGTGCAGGCCTGGATCGCACCCATCGTTGCTCGGCAAATTCATACACGCATCGCGCACGGCGGCGGGCATACCCTTGGGCCATGTGCGGCCGCTTCGTCCAGCTTCCCGTCGTCGACTTCGGCCTGCCCGACCTGGCGGACCTCGCCCCCGGCTTGGCCAGCATCGACCCGAGCTACAACTTAGCCCCGACCCAGCGGGCCTCGATCATCCTCGACCGCGGCGAAGGCCGACAGGTCACCAGGATGGCCTGGGGCCTGCTGCCGTTCTGGGCCAAGACCAAGGGCATGCAGGGCAAGGCGATCAACGCACGCATCGAGACAGTGGCCACCAAGCCGGCCTTCCGCACGGCCTTCAAGAAGCGCCGGTGCGTGATCCCCATGGCCGGGTACTACGAGTGGTCCGAGAAACCGGAGGACGGAAAGAAGGATCCGTGGTTCATCCACGCCGCCGGGCCGCTGCTGGCGGCCGGCCTGTGGGAGGACACGAGTCCCCTGCTGCCAGACGGCAACCTGGGCACCTTCACCATCATCACCGGCGACAGCAGCGGCGTTTCGGCGGACATTCACGACCGCATGCCGGTCTGGCTGCAGGCCGGCCAGGTCGATGACTGGATGGCAGCCAGCCCAGACGACGCCATGGCCATGCTGCTGGCCAGCGCGCCCCCCGTCCATGGAGGCCTACCGCGTCAGCCGGGCGGTGAACACGCCGCGAAACAACGGCGAGAAGTTGCTCGAGCCTGTTTAGTCGGTACCGGGTTGCAGTGAAACGCCTTCGGGCAGCGTGATCGGCGCAGGCGTGGTTGCCGCGTCCCACACCCGCTCCGTGGCAGCCTTGATCATCGCCATCAGCTTCCAGCCAGGCTCCACCAGCGTGCCCCCGGTCACCGGATCAGTGATCGTGTACTGGCCACCGATCAGTCCCGCAATGTCATCGCGCACGGTGCGCTCGAACGCACGGGTGTTGAGCATCTTGGTCTCACGATCCCAATCAACTCGCTCGAAGTGGAATAGCACCGGTCCGGTGTTGGTGCGGAAGTCCCACTGCACGTCGATGCGTGTGGCAAACAACTCCACTGCATTGCTGCCGCTCTCGGAAAGGACGAGGCTCATCGCTACTGCTCCACGGAGATGATGGAAAGGTTCTGGGTGATGGTCTGGGTATCGAAGTTGCCGGCCTGGTGGCTCACGTTCTGCTCGCCGAACGCCACGATGCGCGCCAGATAGCTGACCGCCTCCTGCGCCGTGCTGCTGTCGTTGACCGTGAAGGACCCGCCCCAACCGGAATCAGCAATGTCCGGACCATCCGTCTCGTTGCTGATGCTGACCGAGCCGGTGACATTCAGCGTCTGCCACAGCACCCAGCCGCCGGTGCCGATCTGCCGGAACAGCTGCACCTGGGCAGTATTGGCGCCCGCGCCGGCCACGAAGCCGGTCGACCCCTGCTGCGACCGCTGGCGCCGGTGAGTTCGGGCAAAGCTGAGCGTGACCGTGCGGTTGCCCCCATTGGTGCGGAACGGCCCGTTGAGCAGCTCCGTGCCCACCGTCTGGGTGGTTCCGGTCTGCACTGCGTTGCGCAGCACGCCGGCCGACAGGCTGCCGCCGAAGTAGGCATTGCCCTTGTTGTCGATCCAGAACAACCCGTTGGCCTTGCTGGCGGTGTTGGGATCCGACCCCACCCCGATGTACATCATCAGGTCGCCGGTCTGGCCGAACGGCTTGCCGTGCACTGACATGAAGCCGCCCGATCGGGTGATCCACCTGCCCTGCTGGAACGTGGTGCTGCCGGTGCCATTGGGGTCCGTCACATTGAGGCGGTCGGCCACGATGTCGAAGATGCCCTGGGCGCCGTCGTTGTTGGCGCGCCAGCCGATGACCCGGCCGTTGACGTCCAGCAGTACACCGGCCTTGGCCTCTAGCCGGGTCTGCCCATTCTCCAACTGCGTGGCGCGCGTTTCGAGGATCTGGGTTGCCGACGCAAAACCCTTGTCAGTGGCACCTGCGGTCCAGTTGGACAGCTGGGTCTGCGTGGCCGTGGCCTGGCCGAGGTATGGCCTGACGGTGAACAGGTACGAATTTGAGTTGCCCGCCGCAGTGTTCTCCTTAACCACCACGCAAAGGGCGCGCACGCCGCCTGCCGGGACAACGCCGAAGGCACCAACGCGCTGATAATTCCAAAGCTCGCTGCCGGCCTGCCCGGTGGGATTAACCCATTCGCTCGGGTAGATGGCCAGATCCTGCCCAAGGTAATTCTGGATGACCAGCTTCAACTGAAAGCGACAACGGTGGCCGACACCGTAGACGCTTGCCTCAACGCGCTGCCCTTGGACAACCTCGACGCTCTCTCCGAGTTCCCACTCGGTAAACGGAAAGGCCGTCCCGCTGCCTCGCCCGTTCTCGAATATGGAGAGCGTGTTCTCATTGCGCAGCGTGTAGGTTGGCGAGACATTAAGGGAGATGAAGGCGTTCTGCCCGCCGGGGTTTTGGCGCTGACGCACCGTGCCAAGTCCAGCCCACCACTGGGTGTTGATAAGCAGGTTGTTGCTGCCGTTGGCTTGCGCGCGCACCTGTGTGATCGCCTGTGCCGAAGCATTAACCTTACCGCCTAGATCTTCGACCTTGGACTGGATCTGCTGCACCGTTCCGGCCTCAGCCTTTCCGGCCAGCGCCGCATTGGTTTGATCGATCCGCCGCCCCAGCGCCATCGACACGTTGGTCTGCGCCTCGTCCAGCTGCCGCACATAGGCGTTGGTGGCCAGGTCCGGCAGCTTGCTCTCCAGCGCGCTGGTGCGACGTGCGATCGCCTCTACGTTGTTCGCCACCAGCTGGATCTGCTCAGCCACACTCGCCGCCGTGGCCAGCGCGCCGTTGCCTGCCGGCATACGCACCAGCAGCGCATCCAGCCGCGCAGCCTCGGCCTGAAGGTCGGTGGCGTTCTGCGTGGACAGGCTGATGGCGGCCGCCAGTGCATCGCCGACGGAAGTGTACTCGCCGATCTCCTGCCACACGGCCGGGTCCGTGCCAGGCGCCACCCCTGTGTTGTCCGCCAACGCCCGGTACAGCACGCCGGCGCGGCGCACGAAGTCTCCTGCAGGATACTCGCCGTCGGCCGCCCACTCGTCAGCACCCACGATGTCCTCGAGGATGCCGTTGAGCGCGGCAACCTGAGCATCGGTGTAGGCTCGCGCTGCAGCCACGGCCTCACCGGCGACGCGCAGATCCTCCGCAACCCGATCAAGGATCTCCTGAGTGATGCGATTGTTGGCCGCCAGCGCCTGCTCGTAGGTCTCATCGATCCGGCCGTCCAGCCCGCCGATCACCTCGCCAAGGTTCGCCTGCAGTTCCTTCACCAGGATCAGCATGCCGGTGGACAACGTGCCGGCGGTGTTGCGCGAGCGAATCGCGAACGTCCACTGACCGGCCTCGGGCAACACGGCCTCGAACGCGGACGGGTGATAGCCGTCGTCGCCCAGCGGGGTCATGGTCGTCCAGTTCGGCGCATCGACAGCGCCGGCGGCGTAGCGGATCTCCACCCCCGCAAAGTTGGCCGACTGGATCGTGTCGCTGAAGAACCCCCAGGTGTACCTGCGCACGCCGCCGCTCAACTGCTCCACGTCGAAGAGGTCCACCAGCACCGGCGGCGCATCGGCGCCGCGGGTGGTGTAGATCACCGACGCGGCAATACCGGCTGCGCCCTCTGGGCTGTATGGGCGCACGGTTACCGAGTAGGTCCCCGCGCCCGGAATACGCCACGAGGCCGTGCGGGTCACGGTTCGCGCGACCTCTTCCAGCTCGTCATTGCCATCCAGGTCGCTCAGCACGATCACGTCGCCCACCGGGCCAGTCACCGAATAGGTGGCCTGCAGCTCGGTGAACTCGGTGTCCCCCTGTACCACCTGGCGCTCAGTGATCTTTAGATCGCTGGCCACAGGGCGGGTCTGCAGCAGAGAGCCGTTCGGCGCGCGAATGTATTCGCCGGTTTCAACGTAGTGCCAGAATTCCGGCCCCTCCGGTACAACGGAGACCGACGCCCCCTTGAGGTCGGATTCGGGCTCGATGCCCACCACGCGCACACGATAGCCTGGCGTCTGCTTGAAATCGAAGATCCAGATGGTGTCGTGGGCGGGGTTCTCGTCAGTATCGCCCGGCAGGGGAGCATCGGCTGGCCACACATCAGCGAGCCTGATCTGATCCGCTTCGCCCGCAAAAGGCTCCACCCGGAAGACTCGGTATACACGCTCGCCCGGGATGCGCAGGCCGATGAAGCTGTTGCCGTTCGCGGGCGCACGGACCACGTCGTCAAGCTGCAGCAACACGCTCGAGCCGTCCCGAATTGCAGCCACCAGCCTGCCGCCGAAGCCCCACTGGGTGAGGTCGTGCTGCAGCGCCAGGACCGACAGGCGGCGGTAGCTCAGGTGCTCGATGTCGGTACTGAAGGAGATGTCCTTGTACTGATAGAGCGACTGCGCCAGGTGATACCGGGCCATCTTGGCCGCATGGTCCTCGCTGGTGATGCCCTCGCCGGACACCTGCGCCGGGTTGAGCATGGTCTGCACGCCCGGGGCGGCTACGCGGAGGGTCTTGCTGGACCAGTCGGACCTGTCGATGTACGTGAACTCGATACCGTCTGCGGCATTGGCCAGGGTGTAATCGATCTGGAACTGCCCTTTCTTGATCGTGGCCATATTGACCACGCCCGACAGAGGCTGTTCGTCCGCCGCCCACACCACGGACAGCCGGCCAGCCGCCCAGGTGACGTTACCGAAGCCGGCAAGTGCGATCGCCTGCAGCACGTCTTCGTGGCTGCGGGTGTCCCGGATCACGTTGTCGTAGGTGTACTTGGACGCCGCGCAGTGAAGCATGAACGCCTGCAGCGCTGCGATATCGATCTGGGCGTCGAGCAGGCCCAGCCCCGCGATCAGATTGCCAGCGGCATCGCGAATGCCGCGCGAGTACGCAAGGATCTGGGCGCCTGGGTTGCTGCTTTCCTCGGTCACCCACTGGTTGCCCTTCCATACCGGGATCGGCAGGGCATAGGCGACGCAGCGCAGTTCATCTGGGGAGCCGTTCAGCTGCCCGGTGGCCTTGATCCGAACGCCAATGCGCGGGATACCCGCGTAGCTGGCGGTGTCGGTCTGGATGCTCTTCAGGGTCGACCACGTGAAGTCGCTGGTGGCCCCCTTGCCGTCGGTGTTGCGGCCGGCAATACGCGCGCGCACCTCGTACTGCCCGGGCTCAACGTCCAGGGCATACGTGCGCCGCTGCTGCTTCTGGCTCTGGCTGACCAGGGCGAAGTTGCCGAAAACACGCCAGTCGGTGGCGCCGACCGTCCGGAACTGGACCTGGATCGTTTCTTGGTTGTCCTTCGGCTTGCCCTTGCTGGTGGTGTCGAACAGCATGTAGTCGAAGTCCAGCTGCAGCCGGATGGTGCTGGCCGAGCTGGTGCGCTGCACCCAGGCGCTGGGCTTGCCCTTCTCCGCCTCCAGCGCGCCGCCGGCAAGGGTGTCGACATTGCTGTAGAGCGGAATCTTCTCTTCCGGCATCCCGGGGAAGCCGCTGTGCCAGACCTGCACACCCTCGTAGGTCGAAAGCAGGGCCTCGCCGTTGAACATCGCTTCCACGCGGCCGACGTTGATGCCGGGGGTCAACACCAGCGCCATGAACTGGTCGTTGGCCTCATAGAACGAGTATGGCTGGCTTGCGATGTCGGGAGCCATGCGGATGTTGCCCAGCACCAGCGGCAGCGGCTCGTGGGGCCGCGCCTGATTCCTGGCCGAGCCGATGGTGAATACCGTCGCCGCGTCGCTCTCGTACTGCTTGGGCTTCTTCGGCCCGAGAACCTTGTTGATCAGCAGCGAGCCGACCGCATAGATCGCGGCCTGCGCCAGCCCGGCCGCCATAGCGCTGTAGCCGGCGGCCACCATGGCCGTACCGACACCTGCAGTGAAGATGGTCAGGGCGACCATCGCGACGATCAACAGAGCCGTGCGTCCGACGGTTCCACGGACCTCGATGACCGTGCCGCCCTTGGGCCTCACCTTGTCCATGATCTGGTGCGGCACGCGCACACCGTTGATGCGCACCTCCCACGCATCGCTCCCGTAGTCGGGCACGGTCCTGGCCAGAAAGTGACCCAGCGTTTCCCGCGGCAGCAGCTCAGCGGCAATCCGCTGCTGGCCCTCCAGCGTCACCGGGTGAGGGGTGACGACCAGAGACGGCGGGCACGCTGCGGCAACGTTCAGTTCAGCCATTCGTAAAATCCTTCGATTCTCAGCCCGAAGTCGGGCAGATCACGGACGCGGTGCAGCACCGCGCAGCCGTTCTTCTCGTTTGCGTGGAGCACCCACGCCTCATGGGCCAGGAAAAAGAAAACCCCGGCGTGGCCGGGGCGTTTCTGCATCACTTCGATCATCAGCACCAGGTCACCATCGACCGGTGGTCCCTCCCGGCGCTTGGCGAAGGGCTTAGACAACTGGCCCAGCTCGGCGGCGCCCTGCGCACCACGTGGACGCCTGCCGGGCACGACCACGTCGCGTCCAAACAGCTCCTGCTGAACAAGCATCACCAGATCCGCGCAGTCGAAATCGTCAACGCTGTATGGCAGGCCGACGAAGCGCTCAACGTCGGCCAACCTCATGTGAAGATGCCAGGCAGCGTGAACTGGTTGGCCCTGAGCTTCACCGCCTGCTGGCGCATGATGTAGTCGACGCCGCACTGCGCCGACGCGGTTGCACCAGTGATCGTCACGCTGCTCACCGGCAAGAAGTAGTCACGCTCGATCGTGTTGGGATCTGCCCGATCGGAGACCATCAGCCTGGCCATCAGCACCTCGTTGGGACCGATGGATTCGAGGTCTTCGGAGATGCCACGGCCGACGTTGTCCACCACCAGCTGGGCGCGCGGCGTCTGACCCTTGGTGTCGTTCGGCAGCTTGAAATCGAACGGGGCACCCAGATAGACGACGCCCTTGCTGGTCCAGTCCTGAGTGTCGTTCACGATGCGGAGCGGGTTCGGGAAGGACGGCGCTGAGATCTCGAGGAACAGCAGGATGCCGGTTGTATCGGTGACCCGCTGGCGGCGCTCAGTGAAGGTCGTCATCGCAAGTACTCCACAACCGCGTCCATCCGATAGTCACCCGGCATCTTCTCGTCGGGCATCAGGTCACCCAGCCCGCCGTTCTCAAACCTGGCCATGATCTGCTTGCCGGTGAACGGGTGGACCATCGTGAACCAGCCAATGCGCTTGATCTCGCCCATGTACCAGATGTCAAACGCTTCCCAATCGTCGATGCTGCTGAAATACAGCACCATGGCCTGCTTCACGAGCACCTGTGTGTTGAGCAGGCGCTGCTTGGGCACGCCGCGCTCCATCTCCGTCCTCAATACTGATGGATCGAAGGAACGCTTCTGCCCGTCGAACATCACCCGGGCCACGTTCGGTAGGGAAGCCATCAGACGCTATCCTTCAGGCCGAACCGGCCTTTCAAACCTGAGTAGGTTGCGCCAGCGCCACCGGCCACCTGACCGCCGATGTACCGGTCCACCTGGCCCAGCAGCACATCGATGTCGAAGCCGCCCTGCCCGTTCTGGCTGGCAGAAGCGGTGGTTCCTTCAGGCGCGTTCAACACCCGGACATTGATGGAGCCGCCGGCGAACCCTGCAGGTTTACCGCCACCGACCGGGCCGCCGTCCGCGTAACCACGCATCCCCTGCCGCATCGCCTCTACGATGCCAACGCCACCGGCCCGGGCAACGTCCGCCTGAGACCAGACCACCTCCCCCTTGTGCACGACGCCAGCTGGCTCGTTCACAGCGCCGTCGCCGGTGTAGCCGCCGGTGGAGAAGCCGCCGCCAAAGCGGAAGTTGTCGAGGTTGTTGCCGAATCCCCCGACCGAACCAACTCCTGTGCCATTCCCGGTATATGCGCCGGCGCCGCCGCCCCAGATGCTGGAAAAGGCATTGGCGATGCCCATTGCTGCTTGCTTGGCGGCGATCCGCGCCAGATCGGCCAGCACCGACCTGGTGAGGTCGGAGAAGCTCAGCTTTCCCGTGGTGGTGAACTTCACCCAGGCGTCTTCGAACCCCCCGACCACCGATTCCACTACCCCGCCCATCTGCTTGGCGTAGTTGCTGGCCTCCTGCTGGTAGTTCGCCCACGCCGCGCTGGCCCCGGCCAGCCAGTTACCCTCGGCCTGGCGCAGTTCCTCGTAACCATCCTTGATCAGCTGCAGGCGGTCGAGGGTCTTGGCGTGCAGCAGCAGCTTCTCGGCATCGAACGTTGCGTCATCGATCTGGTCTGCATTCCGCTGAAGGCTCAGTTCCCGCAGCTTCTCAGCTTCGTCGTTCAGAGCATCGTTGATGCGCTGCTGGATCTCGTACTGACGGTCTCCCATACCGACACGTTCAACCTGCGTCGCCAGCTGGCGCTGCAGTGCAGTATTACTCGCATCAAGAGCACTTTCGTACGCCTCCAGCGCATTGGAACGTGCCTTGGCCGATTTTTCTTCCTCTTTGGTCAGGAGATCCAGCGCCGACGCCCCCTCGATACGCAATTTCGCAAGTCGTGCTTCCAGCTCACCCAACTGACGGTTGACGATGATCGATTCTTTCCCGCTGACGGACTGCCCTTTGAGATAGTCGATCTGCTGCTGCACCGACTGTGCCTGAGCATCTGTCCCCTGCTGGATCAGCACGCGCATGCGGCTGTAGTACTCACCCGCCGTAATCTCACGCGCCGAGAACTGAGCACGCAGCAGCTGCGTGCTGGCGGTGATCTGGGCCTGTTCTGCCACCAGGTCATCCCTGTAGCCCTGCAGGTCAGCACCGCGAGCCGCTGAGCCGTTACCTGCCTTGGGCTTTTCCTTGTACTTTTTCTCGATAGCGGCGACAGCTGCAGCGCGCCGTTCTTCGATCTTCCTAACTTCCTCGACTAGGCCAGCCGCCTGCGCCCTCCGACGGGCAACCTCAGCCTCCCCGTTGATGCGCCCTACCTCTTCGCGCTTCTTTTCTTCCTTGCTGGCTTGGGCGGCGATGATGGTATCCATCTCAGCAACGAAGTCGGTCGAGGCAGCTTGCGATGCCTTTACCTCGGCATCCTTCCGTTCCTTGATCAGGTCTGCAGCCAGCGCCTTGATCTTGTCAGAGCGATCCTTGATGGACTGCTGCATCGCCGCCAATGCGACCGGATTCCTTGCCAGCGGCAGACCCCTCTGGTCCCCGGAGGCAAGTGCGTTCAGCTTCGCCAGTTCGCGTTGATTCTCCGAAAGCAGGTGCTGCATCTGCGCCGCTGCCGGCCCAAGGCCAACACTCGCCTGCATGGCGGACCAGGCACGGGTTGCTTCAACCCAGAGATCCTTGAACCCGCTTATCACCGGGTTCTGGCTGGCACGAACCCTGGCCAACGCCATCACCGTCTCATCGGAAGCGGCTCGGGTGATCACCGTCACCGCATCCTGGTTGCGCCCCTGCTCCTGCAACGCCTTGACCTGCTCGTACAGAGCCACGGTCATGAAGTTGACCTGCTCGTTGAGCTTCTGCGCCCCCTTGACCGGGTCTTCCGCCAGCTTCGCGTAGAGGGCGATGGTGTCCTCCAGGGCCTGCCCGCTGACTTCTTTCATGGCCACGGCAGCGTTGGCCACAGCCTGCAGATTCTGCGCGGCGATCTTCCCGTTCGACCCCACCGCCTGCGCAGCTTCCGCGCCTGCGCCGACAGACACCTCCAGCGCGTCGCTGGTCTTCTGGGCCATGGTGACCAGCGTCAGCGTGGTCGCGGCCGCCTCATTGCGCGACAGCACCAGGGCTCGCGTGTACGCCTCAGCCTGCTTTTCTGCGTCGTACCAGGCAACCACCACAAGGCCGACAGCCGCGGCAGCGACGGTGTACGGATTGACCATACCCAGCAGCGCCGACGAGACGCCCTTCAAGGCGGGCTCCACACCACCGAAACTGTCCTTGATCTGGCCACCCTGCTGCACCAGCACCGTGAAGAACGGCATGCCACCCTGCAGGCTGGTGAAGATGTCGGTGAACTGCGCCGGCAGCTGCCGCATCGCCTGAGCGGTCTGGCCGGCAGAGATGCCCAGGTCACTGATGTTGTTCCTTGCCGGCAGCGGCCGGGCGGCCTCTGTACGCACCTCGCGCAATTGGCGGGTGAGCACGCCCAGGCCCTGCCTGATATCGGCAAGATCCGCGCTGATGCGCACGCGCAGGTTTGCTGAGGGGTCAGCCATTGGACTGTTTTCCTTGATTCTGCTGGTGCTGGGCCTGGCCGCTTAGGGCGGCCAGGTACTTCTGCCAATCGCCTGGCTTCGCCCCCATGGCCATGCGGGTGGCCCAGGCAAACTGGGCGACGCGATCGCAGTCATCGCGCGCCGCAGCTGCGGTGAACCCGCGCAGCTGCGCCAGGGTGTAGGAAAGGACCTCCGGCAGCCGGTGGCCGCGCGCGATCAGGAATTGGACGACGTCGCCGAGTTCGGGCTTTCTTCCGCCGGCGGCCTGGCCTGCAGCAGCAGGCGCCGCAGGCGATGGGCGAAAAAATCGCGGTTGAGCCCGACGACTGCTTCGAGCAGATCAGCAACCTCGTCCAAGGTGCCACCGCCGATCCATTCGGCCTCACGGCCGATGGCTACGGCCAGGGCCTCGGCAATGACCTCGCTGTCCTGCTCGAGCATGTCGAGCAGGATGGCGCCGGTGGCGGCAGCCGGTGCACCCTCGACCGCGCCGGCCATCATCGCCACCCGGGCGATGATAGTGCGGCTGGCGGTGATGAATGGACCGATCTGCTGCAGGCGGAGAGGGGTTACCTCCACCTGCTCGCCGCGGAACGGCACTGTGCGGGCCGGGGGGATGATCACGTCCAGATCCGACACGGGTTACTTCTCCTGCTGCCAGTAGAAGTATGCGGACTTGTCCGACCCTGTGGCCTTGGACACGTCCTTCAGCAGAGCGCCTGGCACGCTGCCCGCTCCGAACTCATTGCCGATCAAGCCCATGCTCTCGATGACGCCACCGGTGACCTTGTGCGCCACCAGGCGCACCATCTTGCCGCCACGGGCTTCGTTGGCGCCGTAGAACTGTATCTCGTAGAACTTCTGCGAGGTGACAGCCGCTTCCACATGGCCCAGGTCAGCGTTCTTGTACGTGACCTTGATGTTGGGGGTGCCCGCCGCAGTGGGCGCGGCAATGGTCGAGCCTGCGGGAATGAACAGCATGCCGCGTTCGAAGCGGTAGTCCTTACCGGCTTCATAGGTCGTGCTGCCCGTCGCCGGCTTCACAGCAGTCACTTCCGAAGCCAGGCGAGACAGCGGTGCAAAGCTGCCGGGCACCGCCACGACCGGCTCATCGGCAACGGTGCCGGCGGCGATGCTGCTGGCCTTACCGCGAGTTGCCCGGGCGAAGTTGGCCGGGTTGAAGTCGTGGAAGGTGTAGTTGAGGTTGTAGCCGGTCACGCGATCGACGCGATTGGCCGTACCGCCGCCGGGGTTCTGGCTGTCAGCCAGCTCAATCGTGTTGGTCTGCGGTGCAATGGCGAACGCGGAGACGTTGCCGACCTCCACAAAGGGGTCGTTGGTGTTCCACTCGCGGATCAGCACGATGCCGCTGCCCAGGTAGCTGTAATCTTCGGCCATGGTGGCTCTCCAGTTGGGTTGCCGCTGTGCGGCGGGTTATTTCTTCGGGATGTGGGACTGGTAGGTGAGCAGGACGCCCACCCAGCCGGCGCTGGCCTTCTCCGGCATCAGCGGCTCCATGCCGACGTACACCGGCACTTGGATACCGTCAGTGAAGTTCCGGGCCACCTCGCGGCTGTCCATGGCCGCCTCGATGTCGGTCACCAGGTCGTCCAGCGCCTGCTGGTATGCCTCGGTATCAGAAGGCACCTTGGCGATGACACTGACCGTGGTCAGGCGGTGCGTGTTGACCTTCGACGGGCTCTCCGCCCGCTGCTGCTTCTCGATCACGGCCGTCAGGACGGTCTGGGTGTCCTGGTCGCCCGGCGCGGGCTCCAGCGTCCAGCCCGCGCCGGCGTTGGTCAGATAGCCGTTGTCCGTGGTGATCAGCTGCAGCGTCGTGCCCATGGCCAGCAGCAACTGCTTCCGTGGGCTGGGGGCGCGATCAGACATTGGCCACCTCCCACACCGCTGTCGATTCGTCGCCGCGGATCTTCTGCACCAGCTTCAGCTGCCGGCCGGTGCCGTCGATGCGCACCACGGCGCCCGAGCGTGGGGTGATCTCGGCCAGCTGCAGCGTGACCCGGATGATGTCGGTCGCAACGGGTGCCACGTCATCTGGCGTGAACTGCTCGACCGCCTCGTCCAGAAGCACCGTGCACGGCACCTCGTCCGTGCTACCCGGCCCCTTGTAGTAAGCAGCATCGGCGACGCCGGCTGCACGGAAGGTCCCGAACGCGGCTGCGTCGAAGGCCTGCATGAAAGCTCTCTGGTTCAAGGCAGCGGCCTCGCGGTCTCCATGGCCTTCTCCAGCTCGCGCTTCAGGAAAAACGGCATCAGCCGCTTCCAGGTGTCCTCGGCCATGCCGAAGATGTCGTAGCGCGGCGTGTAGGCGGCCGTGGTGGTGAAGATGAAGATGGATCGGACACCGGATCCGCGCCCGATCCGCTCATAGATGCCCGGGCGCAGCACGCCGCGGCGCCTGGTGATGACGAAGTACTCGCCATCACGGTTGTTGCGTTTGCCCCGCCGCCGCTTCCGGCTGACGCTGGTCTCGTTCTGGTAGCCGTCCCGCTGGGCGCCCAGCTGGGACAGGATCTTGGTCACCTGTCCGGCCGGCACGTTGCCGAACTGGTTGGCCTGGGCGCCGCGCCCCATCACCGCAAACTGCGTCGGCGACAGCAGGCCACGGCTTTGCAGCAGCCGCTCGAAGCCCTTCCGGCGGCGCTGACCACCATCCACCTCGGCCAGCAAGTACTTGGCCGGCGGCGTGCCCTTGAATGCCTCGTCACGGATGAAGATCTCAGCGTACGGCTGGGCCTTTGTGGCCTTGCGGTACATGGCCGCGTTGACCGTGAGCGGCGTCGGGCGGTCGAACACCTTGGGTGCTTGGCGCTTCCAGCGCTCGCGGATCTCGAAGGCCACCTTGTTGGCGGCCTGGGACGCGGCGAAGGGAAGCTGTGACTGCTCCAGCTCGGTCAGCTGCCGCCCGAGCGCGTTGTCGGGGTCGACCCCGATCCTGATCTGGGCCATACAACCTCCTGCCCGGCCCGCCGAAGCGGGCCAGGCACTGCTGGCTTACTTCGCGCCGGCCTTCAGGCGGATCACCGCATCCGGTCGGGTGTTGATGTTCAGCGGGTTGGACTGGCTTTCCAGCTGGATGCCCTTGTCCATGCGCATCTTCGCGGTCTTGGTGTAGTACGGCAGGCCGATACCGCGCACCGTCTCCAGGTAGTCCGCCGGCGCGAAGCGGGTCAGGAACATGTCGGGCACACCCAGCGGGAACGCGATCGCTTCGCCGTCGGCCAGGGCCAGGTCGCCGCCGGTATTGCCCTGCAGCTCTTCGAAGGTGATATCGCAGAACACGAAGCCCTTGCGGACGTCATCGCGAAGCGCGGCACCATCCTGCCAGCGCTCGTAGGCCTTCTGCACTTCCGGATGGTCGGTCAGAGCATCGAAGAAGCCTGCGCTGCAGAACACGTGGACGCCGGTGTACGGGATGCCGCCCAGCTTGTCCTCGATCGCGCGCTTGATGGCGATGCACTTGGCGCGAACCTTGGTGGCGTCCTTGTTCAGTTCCATGCCGATGACGGACTGGTCGACACCGAATTCTTCGTAGAAGTCGATGATCACCGAGCCGTCGGCATCGAGCAGCTTACCCTGCAGCGCGCCCATCCGGTGGTACTCGATGGTGTAGTCCAGGTCGCGCTTGTGCACCACCTGCAGCGCGTTGACCACGGCGGCGACGTTGTTGCCTTCCGGGTCGGCCGGGTCATAGACACCCAGCAGCTGGTCAGCCATGACCGTCGAGTTCTGCGGCAGGTGGGTGGTTTCCAGCAGCTTCACCTTGCCACGCTCCAGGCCCTTGGGCTGGCCGGGGGCGCCACGCGGCACGTTCGGCACCAGCACCAGCTTGGTGCCGTTGATACCCACCTTGACGATGGTGGTGCCGACCAGGCCCTGTTCTTGGAACAGGCCCATGTCGGCCAGCCGGGTGGAGATGCGCGGCAGGTTGTTGATGTAGGCGTTCAGGGCATCGAAGCTCAGCACGCCCAGCGCCAGAAGAATCTGCAGATCCATGGTGATTTCTCTCTCGGAATGGGATACGAAAAGGCCCCGCCGAAGCGGGGCCAAGGGTCAACGGGTGGAAGGGACGATGCTCGGCGGTCAGCCGCCGGCGGCGGCGATGGTGATGGTGTCGGTAGTCGCTTCGTCCAGATCGGCAGCGGTCACCTTGAGGGTGTAGTCGCCCGCGGCGCTCAGCGTCGCGGCATCCCAGGTGATGACGCCGCCCACGGCGGCCTTCGCACCGCCGCCGGTCAGGTTGCCGGTGCCGGTGGCCTTGGCCAGGGTGGCACTGATGGTGCTGCCGGTGACCAGAGCGCCGAAGACGTCCTTGACGTGCGCGACGACCGGGCCCAGCGCCACGCCTGCAGTGCCGGTCAGCGGCGCGGACACGAACACCAGTTGATCGGCAGCGTTCGATGCGATCGGCTGCTGCGTCCAGCGGGTGATGATGCCGGACTCGGCCAGGCTCAGCGCGGCCAGCAGCTTCTGGTCAGCGGTGACGCCGCTGGCCCAGCCCAGCTTTTCGCCGAACACTTCGGCATCGCGTGCGATCGCTGCGCCCTTGACGGCCAGCGCCGCGGAATCGGTGCCGGTGTCGATCGGGCCATACAGCACCTTGACCGCGTCGGTGCCGTTGGCAGCGACGGTGTTGTCTGCCTTGAGCAGGGTGCCGGCGGACAGCATGCCCTGCCCGGCCGGCAGACGGATCAGCTCGCGGCTGCGCTCGCCGCCCGCTTCGGACAGGAGGAATTCGCCGGTACGGGTGCCGGCCAGGGAGATTTCCATCGTCAGTTACCTCGTTGCTTGTAGATGTGATTGGGGTTCAGCTTCGCCTTGTTGTCGGCGGCGCGTTGGTCGGCCATGGAAGCCGGTTGTGCGGTGACGACTTGGGTGCTGCGTCCTTCCTCCGCCTTCATCGACAGCAGCTGTGCACGCACCGTGTCGAGGTCGGTGTTCTTCTCGATGAAGCTGGCGGCGAGGGTGTCATCGCCACGCAGCGCCGCAGCACAGGCGTCCTGCACTGCGGTCGCGTACTCGATGGCGCTGGCCGCCGGTTCGCCCTCCTGCAGGGGGCGGCGCAGCAGGGCCACCGCGAGCGCCGGCGGCAGCTCACTGGCTGCGACCGCAGCCGCCAGCGTAGCGGTCGGGTTCTCCACTACCGCTGCAGGCGGCGCGGGTGCGGCCTCTGGCACCGGCAGCGTTGCTGACGCCTCCGGCTCGTCGTCCGGATCAGGGTTGCCCGGCGCGGACGGCGGCGGCGATTCGGCCGCGCCGAGCTGTGCGATCAGGTCGTGCCAGGTGCCGAGCCGGGTAGCGAAGCCGACTGCCACGGCGGCCTGGCCGCGGTAGCAGGCCGCCTCAGTAGCGCTCACTGCCGCAGCATCCATGCCGAGATTCCGCGCCACGGTGTCCACGAACATCGTGCGCATGTCCTCCAGATCAGCCAGCGCCTGGACGTGCGCCTCTTCGCTGAGCGGGAAGTTCGGGTTGAAGTCGACCTTGCGGGCTCCGGCGAAAAGCGGGGTCACCTTCAGGCCGATCTGGGCGTTATTGCCGCTCCAGTCGTGGTGATAGCAGACTACGCCCACCGACCCGACACCGCCGGTTCGGCTGATCCAGATCTCGTCGCACGCCGAAGCGAGGGCGAAGCCGGCGGAATACGCATGGTCATCGACCAGCGCATAGATCGGTTTCCGGCCTCGCGACTCGAAGATGTGGTCCACCAGGTCGAAGCAGCCCGACGCCATGCCGCCCGGCGTATCCAGCCGCAGGATGATGGACGTCACCGCATCGTCGTTCAGCAGTTGGTCGAAGGTGTCGCGCACTGCGGCGTAGCTCACCGGGCCCGGGCCGCTGGCGCCGGGCATGGGCCGGTTCACCATGCCGCCGGAGAGGTTGATCACACCGATCAGGTTTTGCGGTGCATCCGCCCGCTGCACACCGGCACCCGAAATGTCCAAGCGGTCGGCCTTCAGCACGCTGTCGTCGCTGGTGACCTTCCCTTCCAGATAGCCGCCCACCAGCGCTTCGCCGATAGCCGGCTGCACCAGCAGGGGCTGATTGAGGACCGCGGCAGCGAGCGAGGCCACCACGGGCGCACGGCTGCCGCGACCCAGCATTCGGGCCAAGAGGCCAGGCTTACTCGTCATCGTCATTCCTTTCATCGTCGTTGGCGCCAGTGGCGCCGGGTTCGTCGTCCTGCCGGGCACCGGAGGCGTTCGTCCGCCTCGGGTCACTGTCGTAGCGAAGCCCGGCCGCGTCTGCGCGCTGGTTGTCCTGCGCCTGTTCGGCATCGACCTGTTCGGGATCCTCTCCGGCGCTCAACACCACCTTGCTGCGCGACTTGAAGCCCGCGCGCACCGCCTTGAGTTCGGACGTCACGTCCTGCACCGGGTGGCTCCAGGGCCAGCCCTCGGGCACCCACAGGGTTTCGGTCACGTCATCGCGCAGGGCTGCGTAGCGCGGCACCTTCAGCAGACCCGCCAGCACCGCCTGGTCCATGAAGGCGTCACGGACCCGCTGGCAGAACATGGGGATCATGAAGAGCCACTGGTCCTGCTCGATGACCCGGCGGAACTCGTTGAGGATCAGGCGCAGCGCGCGGTCTGAGACGTTGCGCAGGTCGCCGGTGAGCACCTCGTAGGGCACGTCCTGGCTGGCGCAGATCGCCAGCAGGTGCCCGCGCAGGAACTCGGCATAGTCAGAGCCGGCGCTGGGCGGATCGGCGAAGTCAATCTTCAGCCCAGGCGGCAGCTGCTGCAGGGTGCCGGGTTCGAGGCCACCAATGGCCGTGCCGTCAGCATCCTCGCCGGTAATCAGTTCGCCTACGCCATCGCCATCCTCGCCCTCTCCATTGGCGTCGGAGGTGATGAACCCGGCGAACAGGTTGGCCAGGGCTTGGCGCTCCAGCACCGCATCATCCAGGCGGTCTAGGTTGAACATGCGCAGCAGGGCCGGCGCCGAGCCTGGCACGCCCCGCATCGCACCCGCACGGTTCGGCCGGTACAGGTGCAGCACTTGCTCTGCCGGCACGCGGACCAGCTCGTTGCCGTTGACGGTCAGCTGCAGGTCGCCCGGATGCTCCCGGTACATCCAGTAGGCCACCCGGCGGCCGATGCTATCGACCTCGATGCCCTGCCGGATCACGTTGCCGTTGCTGGCCACGCCGTTGTAGTGCTGCGGGCACTGCTCCGATTCGATCAGCTGCACCTGCAGCGGTACAGGCAAGCCGTCCTCGGGCCGCCGGTACCGGATGCGGGCGAACACCTCGCCAGCCTCTTTCCACTCGCGCCAGGCGAGCGCCTGCAGGCCTTCCCACACCAGCACACCATCGGCGTCAGCGTACTTGCCCCAGCGGGTCCAGAGCTTAGTGACCTTCTTCTTGTGCTCCTTCGTGCCCCAGATCGGCTTCGCCTGGATGCCGGTGGCGATACCGTTCGACACGCTCTTGTTGAGCGCGCTGACCATCCAAGGGTCATTCCGGGCCAGGTGCCGTGCCCGTGCCAGCAGCGTCGGCAGACCCAACAGCGATGCGTTGGGCCCGAGCGACGTCGGCCGGAAGGTGCGAAGTCGGCGGCCGTTGCCGGCGGCGCGATAGCTGCTCTCGGCGGTATCAGACATTGCCGGTCCCCGATTGGTAGAGGCGCACGACGCGGCGGCGCCGCGGTACACCTGCGGCCTGGCCCAGCTCATCGCGCATCTGCTTCAGCAGGCGGCGCATCTCCACCAGGCTCTGGTAGGTCACGGTGCGGTCGGCATATCGGACGCTCAGCACGCCGGCCGCGATCGCGGCTTCCAGTTGTTCGACTTGCTTGGTGGTGAATGCCATTTCAGCGTCCCAGGTACTTGCTTCGGATGACGCGGCGGGTGCGCGCACGCGGCATTGGCGCCGGCGCGACGTCGTCTGCCCTCACGTCTGGGTTGTCGTCCCACGGCGCGGCCCATGGCGGCGGCGCGGTCCAGTTGATGGCCGGAACCTTCAGCCACAGCGCCATGCCCTCGGCATAGCCGCACAGGTCGAACGCCTCATTGCGTCGTTTCGCCAAGTTCTCCCAGCCCTTGGCCGTCCTCGACTCGGCCGTCAGCTCGGCGTAGAACGCTTCCGGCAGCCAGTCGGGGAAGTGGTAGTAGCCCGGGCCGGGCTCGGCGCGCTTCACGTTCGCGTCGACGGTGTCCTTCAGCCTGTCCACGTTGAGCAGCAGCTGCGGCACATCACCCTTCGACCCTGATTTGCGGTCCCGGCGCTTGCTGCTGTCGGGAAAAGTCTCGCGGAACAGACCGCCTTCGCGGCGCGCATCACCCTTGATCAGCCTGACCCTGGCGTGCAGCTTCCGGGCCTTGAGGGAGCGCCAGAACTCCAGTGCGCGCACCGAGGTGCCCGACTTGCCACCCCAGTCGATACCCACTGCGTGCACCGGCATGCTGCGGCCGGTGGCATCGTCCAGCGGGTAGCGACGGCTGATGACCTTCTCGACCAGGCGCTCCCAGTCTTCCAGGTACTTCGGCGGGTCCAGCGGCAGGAAACCGCCTGATCCGTCCTCGCGCTTGGAGGTGCGCAGGGTGAAGGAATCCACCACCCAGCGCTCCAGCTGACCGGAATCGCCAATGCCGAAGCCCAGCACCAGCACGACGAAGCGGTTGGCCTGAACGTCGACCTCACCCAGCAGGAAGCGCACGCCGGCGGGAACAGCACCAGCGGGCCAGACTTCGGCACGCTCCTGCATCTCGTTCGGGTCACTGGCCGAGCGGGCAGCCATCGGCACGTAGTTGATCGCGCCGTCCACGTTGTGCGTGGTCTTCAGCGGACGCTCTTCGCCGGTCGTGGCGAAGGTTCGCAGCGCCTGGAGGTATCGCTCGATCAGCGATTCCCAGGACTGGTAGGACGCCGCCACACCGCCAAGCCAGTAGCTGGCGATGCGCGCCTCCGGCCTCTCACCGGTGACCGTTCCGTCGGCGTGCACGACCTGGCCCTCCGCAGCCCACACGCCGCTGCGGTTCATCCCGTCCTTCCACCGGTGCTTCAGTCCCACACCGCAGTGCGGACAGTGCAGCAGCGAGTAATGCCGCGCCATCTTCTGCACGTCGTCCGCGACAACCCGCTCGAGCAGCTCATCCATCGGCGGCAACGCGAAACCGTCATAGCCTGGTGCCGCCTGAAACCGCTCCCCGCACTCCGGGCAGGGCCAGTACCAGCGCCGGCGGTCACCGCGCGCATACAGCGCGGCGATGCCGGCTGCAGGTGGGCCTTGGTGCGGGTTCAGCGGCTTCCAGGCGCCGTCGGCGTAGTCGGTTGCCGGGCTCGATTCGGCCACGACCATGCCGGCGGACATGTAGGTCTGCGTGCGCTTCAGGCCCAGGCCGAAGCACTCATCGATCGTCAGATCGCCGGTGTAGTTGTCCACGTCCGTCATCAGGACGTCGTGGATGTCCTTGCCGGACAGCACCGACACCGACGGCCAGCCCATGCGCAACGACATTCCTGACCGGAAGAACTTCAGCAGGATGTTGTCGTCGTGGGCTCGGGGGCTCAGCCGGGAACGCAGTTCCGGGCTGGCGGCGATGCTGCGGGCGATACGGGTCTTGCTGTAGTCCTCGGCCGCATCCTTGGACATCTGCACAACCATGGCGTCGGCCGGGTTGCAGGTGATCAGGTAGGCCAGGCGCGCATCGATCAGCGAGATGGTCTTACCCGATCGCGCCGGCCCTACGAACACCACTGCCTCGTAATGGCGGCTGCCGGTCGTGTCCAGCGGCTCGACCATGTAGGGCGTCGTGTCCGGATCCCAGGAACCGGCCGCGCCGGCGGCATTGGCCACCTGCAGCACCCGCGCGCCCTCGCTCACCCTGATGCGGCGCGGCGGCCTGACCATCTCGGCAACGCCTTGGCGCACGCTACGCGCTGTCGCGTACGTCGTCATCGGTGATGCCCTCGTACATAGATTGCCGGACGCGATCGCACTCGTCCTGGACCTTCACCACCTGCTCTGGCGTGAGCCCTGCCTTGCGCTCGAGCACATCAGGCAGCGTGTCGAAGAACTGCACGACCTTCTTCACCAGCTCGGCGTAGTCGGCCTCGACCTCTGCGGCCGGCACCAGCTGCCCGATTGTCGACTCGACCTTCAGGCGCTCGTTCTCCGACTGGTAGTAGGCGCGGCGCTCCATCGGCGGCAGGTCGCGCGGATCGACCACGCCCTCCGCGCCGAACGCCGCGGCGCCCGGATTCACCAGCGCCGGTGCTGCGTCGGCCAGGCGATAGACGTCGTGTCCGGCGCGCTTGGTCAGCGGCGGTACGCCTGCCTCCTTCAGCCTCTTGCTGGCCGTTCGGCGGTCTATCCCGAACTCATCCGCCAGCCTGGCCACGGACCAGCCCTTGGTGAATTCGTGGATGTCAGCCATGTCCTACCCGATGCACAGCCTATTCAGGCATGAAAACGCGGTTTCTCCCGGCAAAAACCGCCAAAAGTGCGGCCTGTGGTGGAGCACCCTTGAGGCCGAAATACTGTCTTTTACCGGGGTCCGAATTCCCCCCGGTGGCTGTGGATAAGCCCAGGGGCCCCTGACCATTCATTTTTCTGTGGATAACCTGTTGATATCCACCCTTCCCGTTCAGTTTCGCATTCATGCGCACCGATGTGAAACACAATCGTGAAACGTCAGGGCCCAACCTGGGATGCGCTCTTGTCAAGCTGTCGTATCTCGCTCATGCGGCTGTCGCAGTCCTGCAGCGTCACCAGGTTGGCGTTGTAGGCGACTACCACCGCCTCGATCGTGCGCGATTCGGCGCGCGTGGTCGGGCACGGCTTGGTCAGGCGTGCATCAACCGGCACCAGCTTTTCGACTGTGACGCGAACCACCTCGGGCAGCTTCGGCTGCCCGGGCTTTTTCGAACAGGTGCCGAAGCCGCACAGCGGCAACAGCAGGGTCAGAGCAAGGGGATGGAATCGCACAGCTGCATCTCCAGTTGGGACCGGCATGCCGGCTTGGTCTTGGCCGCCTGCAGTGCCTTCTCTGCCGCGGTGGCTCGGCGCTGGCCCTCGGCCGCTGCCGCTTCGGCCCGGCTGGCGGCTTCGGCCGCTGCCTTGCGCGCCAGTTCGGCAGCATCAATGGACGCCTGGGTCTGGTCGTTGACCTGTTCCAGCAGCATCCCGCAGGCGTTGGCCGCACGCAGGTTCTCTGCCGCATTGGCCTCGGCCTTGCCGAGCTGCTTCTCGGCCTTCGAAATGGTGTCTTGGTCCTTGGCTGCCTGGCGGTCCTCGCCGCGCTGGCAGCCCGTCACGAACAGGCCGCCGGCAAGAATGACAGCCAGGCACCAGCGGATCAGGTCCGCATACGGGCGGATCGGGTCAGGGATTTGCATCGGTGCGCCTCCTCGACTTCAGTACGCGCGCGATCACGCCGATGGCGCCGAGGGCGCGGATCGACCATTTCGCCGGATCGGGCAGCTCGTCCATCCAGTTCAGAGCCGCGATGGCGTCATAGATGTCCGGGAACAGGGCGACCAAGCTGAACACCCATACCGATGCCAGCCTCCATGCGCGGCGCCACCCGTCGATCAGTTCAACCTTCATCGGACACCTCGCAGCTGCTTCAACTCTTTGACGTCCTGTTTGTTCTGCTCGACCTGAATCGACAGCTTGGCGATCTCCAGCTTCAGCGCCGGCACGTCCGCCAACTGAGTATTGATGGCCTGCAGCTGCTGCTGGACAGTCATCACCTGCTGAGTGGTCACCTGTTGCTGACTGAGCAGGGTCTGCACCGACCCCACCAACCACAGGACGCCGAGCACGACACCGCCGGCGAAGGCGCCGACGATCCACTTTTCGACAGGGCCTAACGACAGGCGGGTGCGACCGTCCTGGCTCTGCTGGGATTCCATGCTCATGCGCCCCCGCCCATGATTCCACCCGCGTCGCGGTAGGCTGCCAGCAGCTTCTCCAGAGCGTGCTCAGGCTGACCGTAGCCTGCGCCCGGCAGGCTCGCCCAGATGTTGCGCACGGCCTTGATGGCGTCGGTGATGCGGCCGGCCTGGATCATCGGAAGTGCGCGGCGCTCGCAGATCAGCTGGATGGCCCAGAGATCCTGCGACAGCGGCCCGAAATCCGGCAGCTTCAGCAGCGCGCGGTAGTGGGCATAGTCCTTCAGCATGAACTGGTAGCGGCCGGACGCGTTCGAGGTCAGGCCCTTGCTGTTGATGGCTTTCGACTTCCGCCCCCGGGAGAACGGATGCACCGAGTAATCAGTGAAAATCTCCGGCACACGGTCGGCACCGGTCACGATCACGTCGTAACCATGGTTCTTCGTTGCCGGGCTGGTGCTGGTGCCCTCCGACCAAGCCAGCATGTCCAGGAAGGCGACGACGTTGGTGCCGCCGGCCTGTTGAGCGGTGATCTTGGCCATCAGAGGTTCCTGCAGAAAGGTGCCCGCCCCGCAGCCGGCTAGGCGCGAGGGTTGATCCGGTCGGGGAACGGGCATAGAGAACGCTGGGCTGTGGCCCAGCTACGTGGTGTAGATCAGCTCAGTGCGCGCTACCCCAGCGCCGCCGCCGACCGTGTATCGAATTGGAACGCTGACGCGGTGGAAGCGATCGAACAGCGTGCACATCTGCGGGTGATCGTTGATGGTGAGGATCGCCCTACCCTTCAACGTCCCCATCACCGCGGCGAGCTGCTCGTACTCTTCAAGCGGGAATGCCTGCCCATAGCCGGTGGTCTGCCAATACGGCGGATCCAAGAAGAACAGCGTCTCGGGCCGATCGTACTTTTCAATGCACCGTTGCCAGGGCAACTGCTCGATCACCACGCCATGCAGCCGCATGTGGGCATCGCTCAGATCCTGTTCCAGCCGGAGCAGGTTGATGCGCTTCGCACCAGTCGGGCCCACCCCGAGCGTTTGACCTTCCACCTTCCCGCCAAAGCTGAGCTTCTGTAGGTAGTAGAACCGGGCCGCACGCTGGATATCGGTCAGCGTGTCGACGTGCTGCAGCTGTGCCCACCGATACATCTCACGACTGGTCAGGGACCAGCGGAGGTGTCGAACGAACTCGTCCAGGTGGTTCGCCACGACGCGGTACAGGCGTACCAGTTCGCCGTGCGTATCGTTGAGCACCTCGATCTTTGCCGGCGAACGCTCGAACAGCATTGCGGCACTGCCGGCGAAGGCTTCGACGTAGCAGGTGTGTTCCCGCTGGTTGATCAGGGGAAGCAGGTGTTTCACCAGGCGCGTTTTACCGCCCGGCCAAGGGAATAGGGTCTTTGTGTTCAAGTCTCAGCTGTTGCGACATACGTTAAGCAAACTGCTCGCGCTCTCCGGAGAGCGGCAGGGCTTAGGCCAATGGCACGCGGCTGAAACGCGTGTACTGCGGCGGCGCCCCGGTGCTGGCAGGCATCGGGGCGTCGCTCTGTTTGATGGTGGGGCGACGTGGAGTCGAACCACGCGAGTCACAGACGCCGGATTTACAGTCCGGCCCAGCGCCCATCTGGCAACCCGCCCCAGAAACGACGAACCGCAGGTCACTGGACCTCCCGAGTCCAGGCCTGCGGCCGTTGAGTGCGGGTTGATTGGATCCTCGCCCACGGTAGCTACTGTGGCCTAAGTCTGGTTCCCGCTGCAACTGCGGTAAGGTTCCTTACCGCATTCGCCCGACTGCGGTAAGGTTCGCGGCGACTGCGGTAATCTTGCTTAACATCAACCCTGTACTTAGGAGCATCTCAGATGGGCTACATCATCAATTTTCCGACGGTAGGAATCGTGGCTGACGACATCTCGTCGTTCGAACTGCATCAGAAGCACAATCGTGTGGACGTTCAACTCAAGACGGGCAAGGAACACTCTTTCGCCTATGAAACCTTGGACGACGCCAAGAAGGCCTACAACTCACTCAAGGCCGGCATGGCCCACGCTGGATTTGACGGCACGTACATCGGCTGAGGCCTGCCGATTGTGCCGTGGCGGACCGCCTTGGTCCGCCACTCTTACCTATTGAACACCCTGCCACTGAACTCCTTCCGCCCGTCCTCCAGCGCCTGGCGCAACGTTGCGGCAGCGATCCCGTACACGCGAAGGTAGTCCCCCTTCCGCATCTTTGCCGCCTTTGCAGCATCCTGCGCGGCGATCTTCCCTTCAGGCCACACCAGGTCGTTCACCGCGTCCTGCAGCACCAGCCTCATGCGCCAGCGGTCGGCTGGGTCATCCATTCGCAACGCTGGCGTTGTGCCGTTGCGCCGCTGCCACTGAATCTGCCGCATCACCCGCCTGGCCAGGGAGCGCCCCAGCGACGACAGCGAAACACCCTGCCCGCGCAGCGCCACCGCCATCACCGCCTGCTTGGCCACCGAGTCACGCATCATGCCGACGGCACCGGCGATGTCGGCAGATGTCAGTGGCGGCATGGTTGACCGACCGTCCGATGGCTCGCGAAAGCTCCCGCCTACCAGCATGCGGGCAATCAGCTCGAGCGGATCTCGCTCCAGGGTCGGCTCTGGCACCGGCACTCGGCCATGCACCACCCTGACCGCCATCTGCGCCGGCATGTAAACCGGTCGGTTCGCCCAGGCCCTGCATGCGCGCTCTTCTGCATCTGCACCAACATGCAGCTCTCCGCGCGCAGTGCAGCGCGCGCACACCACCTGTGCGGTTCGGCGGCTGCCGGCGCTGCCGCGCGCGCGCATGCGCACGTCGTCGCTGCCGCAGTTGCCGCACGGCGTCAGGTCCACCGCGGGCGCGGCCACTGCCGACATTAGGCCACCTCGCAGTTGCTGACCCAGCGGGAACGGCCGTCCAGCCAGACATCCCAAAGGCTGCCGTCTACCCGGCACCTGATGGGGCCCACCTTTCCTTCCAGGTACAGGTGGTGCGTTGCCTCGTCAAGGCTGAGGAATTTGGGAATCATCGGGAGGTCTCCATGGTTGTAACGTTGGTTGTTTCCAGGGCCACGCCCTGCTGTTGAAGGAACTGCTGGGCCAGCGCGCGCAGCTGGTTCTCGCCTACGTCCAAGCGCTCCACCAGGTGTTCCCCCGGGCTACGCACGCCCTCGATCTGCTCGCGCTTCACCCCGAGCACATCCGACACGATCGGGTCGCTGCCGCTGTCGGAGAGCAGGAAGTACGCCATGACCGGTTCTGTCTGGCCGTCGCGGTGCACACGGCCGATGCACTGTTCGTGGACGCCGGGCGACCAGTCCAGCTCGCCGAACACCACGGTGCTGCACACGTGCTGCAGCCCGTCGATGCCAGCGCCAGAGCGGAGGCTGATCAACATCAGCTGGCTGTCCCCGATGATGAATGCCTCCTTCGCCGCCTGCTTCTGGTTCGGCGACTCGCTGCCGGTGTACATGACAGGGTTGTACGCAGCCAGCTTCTCCTGCCAGATGCTGTAGACCTCACGGTGCCACCCGAACAGCAGCACCTTCTGGCCGCTCTCCAGCAGGAGCCTGACGAACTCGGCCACGTAGGGGGCCTTGGCCACGCCCGTCGCCTGCCGCAGCAGCCGGTCGAACTCGCCGGCGGCCTGCATCTTCTCGCCGCGGTACTGCTCATTGGCCCGCAGGATGATCCGCGCCAGCGCTGCGGCATCGCCGGTAATGGCGTCCAGCGCCTTGGCATCGGCCTCCACCTCGTGCGGGATCTTCGACAGCGCTGGCAGCTCGCGCCCCACTTCCTTGCGGGTTCGCCGCAGCATGATGCCCTGGCGCCGCAGGTACTGGCCGAACTGCTCGGCGTCCTGCAGCTTGGCCTTCTCCCCGGGCGCGGAGATGCACCATTCCCGGAGGAACTCGTCATAGGTGCCCAAGCAGCCCGGCAGCAGCGGGTCGACCACGTGGAAGAACTCGCACCCGTAGTTGTAGATCGGGGTGGCGGTCAGGCCCATGCGCAGCCGTGCCCGGCTGGCCAGGTGGCGGCAGGCGCTGTGGATGTTGCTGTCCGGACTGCGCAGCTGCTGGCATTCCTCGAACACCACATACTGCGCTATCTCCCCCAGCGTCTCAGCCCAGCCCCGGAGCTTGTGGTAGCTGACCAGGATCACGTCCGGCAGCGTGTCCCACAGATCCTTGATCCGCTGCTTCGGCTGCCGCACGAGCGGGTACGGCGCACCTTTCCTGATGTGGTGCACGCGCAGCTGCGGCGCGAACTCGGCCAGCTTCTCCGGCCAGTGGTTCGGCAGTGCCGCCGGGTACACCACTACCGCCGGCAGGTTGCCCGGCGCGGCCATGGGGCAGATGCCGGTGACCGTCTTGCCAAGGCCAAGATCGTCGGCCAGCAGCAGGCCGCCACGGATGGACAGCTGTGCGCCCGCAACGCGCTGGTACTCCCGCGGCGGCTTCGCCAGCGTGAACTCCGGAATCTGCACGTGGCCGGCCAGCAGCTCGCTCAGACTGCGCTCCATATCCACGTGCTCGGCGGCCAGCAGCTGCAGCGCGCGCTCGGTGTCTGCATCCATCGACAGCGGGTAGCGCTGCGTGAACCACTGCAGCTCCCGGCTGTTCTCTGGCGTGGCCGACAGGTCGATATGCTCAGCGGCATGCTGCCGCACGCGGGGAAACACGCGCTTCATGCGCGCGCGCACCTGCGGCTCGCAGATCACACGCCAGGTACTGCCGGCGGCGCTGTACAGGAGGGTTCCATAGGTCGTCTGCATCACAGTGCCTGCCTCTTCAGCCGGATGATGTTGAAGGGCTTGCCCTGCCAGCCCGGCCGGGCCACGAGCGGGCGTTCGCCCCAGCGTTCGGTGGTGACCAGGAGCACCCCGCGCACCTGCGGCAGATTGATGTAGCGCCCGACCTGCCGCAGAGCATCGGCGAGCGAGCCGGCCACCTTCACCTCGATCACCAGGCCATCCAGCCAGAAGTCAGCGCGGTTGCTGGCGTCCAAGCGGTACTCGCGCACGTGCGCATGGCCTGCCTTGTCCAAAACGGTGGCCAGAACCTCGTGCAGCTGGACCTCCGACCCATAGCGATACCCGAACCCGGCCAGCAGCCGGCCAATGCCCTTCAGCTGCAGCTGCTCTTCCACGGCGGTGCCCGGCTTCACCGGTGCCACCTCCCGCTGCGTGATGATCTGACTGCCCATCAGGGCACCTCCGGGCCGGCCGGCTCGGCCGCATAGTGCGTGATCGCCGGGTTGTCGCCGCGCCAGCTCCCGAAGACAGGCCGCTCGCTCACCGAGTCCCACAGCATCAGCCGCGTGCCGTCCTGCGGCGCCTCGGCGATAGGAAGCCACTCGGGCCTCGGCGGAAGCGCGATCAGGTCCTCCAGCCACTGCAGGGCTGCGTAGGTGTCCTCGAAGAACTGTTCCTCGCTTTCGCCGTATAGCTGATCGATCTCCGGTCCGAAGTCGACAACCCAGTGGGGATAGCGTTCGCCACCACCCACCGTCCATTCCCACGCCGCGTTGACGACAGACAGGCCACGGCGTTTGGCCGCGGCGATGATCTTCCGCTTGCTCATGCTCGCTGCTCCCAGCTGGCCGTCAGGCGCTGCACCTGCCCGCCCCGCTTCTCGAACTGCTCCACGGTCTCGGCCGGGCCGGTCCAGGCTACGGCCTTCTCGCGCCTCGGCCTGGCCACCGTGTTCTTGTCCATCCGGCGCTCGCGCGGTGCCGGGCGCTGTTTCAACGCCTGGCCGCTCACGGGCTCACCTCGGCCGCCAGCTGCAGCGCGGTCGCCGCGTCGGCCTGCGCCCAGGTCATCTGCCCCCGGTCGATGCTCTCGGCCAGCCGCGACAGTCCCTTCGCGGTCACCAGCACCTGCTCGTGCACACGGTCCGGCTCACCTTCCCGCCGATGCACTCTGGCCTTGTGCGTCAGCACACCCTGCTGGAGGCGGTTCTGGTAGGCCAACCAGTTCTTGCTGCCGGCGCGGCGGTAGATCCAGCCGTGCTCGGCCAGCCAGGCGAACAACTGCCGCGGCTGCACCTGCAGCATCTTGGCCGCGGTGCTGATGTTGAAGGCGCCATCGGCCTGGGTCAGCCGCAGCAGCGCGCGCACCTGCGGTTCCTGGTACTGCACGCGCGCCTCGAGGATCTCGGCCTTCTCGCTGTAGGACAACAGCAGCGCGCGCAGCGTCGCCGGATCGGTCAGCGCCTGCATGGGGTCAGGCGCGGGAGCGCCCGCCGCCAGCGCGTCATAGGCGCGGATCACCTGCAGGCTGAAGCTGGGGCTGATCCACATGGCATAGGCGTAGACCAGCTCGCGCACTACGTAGCTGCCGCCGTAGCGGCCGGCCACCGAGTGCACGGGGTAAACCCGGGATTCCCCGGAATTGGCCAGCTCGGCCACCAATTCCTCGGTCTGCTTCAGGCGCTGCCAGTCGCTGGGCTGGTGCCGCTTGGCGCCGCCGGCGGCCTGGTGCAGGTCGTTAAGGCAGAACCTGCCCACATCGTCGCGGCGCACGCTGGCGCCGCCAATCATCATCGCGTTCAAGAGAACACCTCCGTTTTCCAGCCGCCGCCGGGGGCGCGCTGGACTGCCAGGAATCGGAACGGGTACATCGCAGCAGCCACCTTCACCTTCACGCGGGCGTCTTCCTCCCAGTGACCCTTCACCTCGTGGGCTTCCAGGTCACCGGTGGCCGTCATCACGAAGAAGTCGATGGTGAGGTGGGTCTTCTCGGCCAACTTCAGCTTCACGGACTCGAATCGGAACCACGCGATCTCGCCGGCGGCCAGCTGCAGCGCCAGGTGCGCGGCGTACGCCTCCTCTGTTTGGTTCATCACCCCGGGCACATGCCGGGGCCGGCCGCGCGCGACCTTGCCGGCGGCGTTGCCGCTGACGGAAGCCTGCGCTGTCGCCGGCGGCCGGTAGGCGCGCGCCGCGGTTGCCGCCGGGGCCGAAGCGGCCGTGCTTGCCTGGACCAGACGGCGCATGCCCTCCGGCATGTCCTGCATCGAGGCGTAGCGGAGCGAGCGGCTGGACGTCTTCTTCGGCGGCATCAGGCGGATGCCTCCGCAGCGCCCCACACGCGCAATGCGCGCTGTCGGAAGGCTTCGAACTCGTGCCGGGCGCGCAGCTGCGCGGCCTGGTGCTCTCGGTCAATCTGCTCGAGCATGCAGTCGAACTCGACGTTGAGCAGGCCCATCAGCTGCTCCATGGAAATACCACCCCGGGTACGGAGTGTCGGCGCCGGTGCCAACTGCGGCATGGCCAGCTGCTGTTGACCGGACGGCGGCAGGGGCATGCTTTCCACGCGCCCGGCATCAGTGACCGCCCACGTGGCTTCCGGACGGCCGTGGCGAGCGCTGACGCGGTTCTCGCAGCGGCTCACCAGCCCATCCCGGTCCAGCTCACGCAGCAGGCCGGCGGCAGCGGCGGTCGTCAGCAGCATGGCCTCACGCGGCGCCCCACCCTCGAGCGCGGCGTTGCCCATAAGCTCCAGCGCCTCGGCCGCGGTGCTGTCACCGTGGACTCCCAGGCAGAACAGGAGCAGCTGCCGCTGGTAGGCGCGGATATCAGCCTGCTCCATGCGCGCCTCCGAAACCCAGCTCGGCAGCGGCGAGCGCCATGGCGCTGCGCGCGGCATCGCGATCGCGCACCGTCTGCGGCTCGTACTTGGGCGCGGGCAGCGCTGCTACCGGTGCCGGAACGGTGCCGCAGTCCATGACGTGTTTCACCGCCCGCTCGTAGGCATTGGCCAGCATGCGCTGCTGCAGCGCACCGCTCTCGGCAGTGCGGTAGGCGTGCAGGTCCAGCATCGACCGCACCAACACGGTGAACCCGCTGTGGGCCTGGCCGGGCCGCATCTGGCCGTCGACCTCGGCCAGCGCCGGAACGCCCAGGCACATGGCGCGGAACTGGCCGGGGTTCGGCGGCCACTGCAGCGCGCTGCGCAGGCAGTTGGCCAGGCCTTCGGCCACCTGCCGCGGGGTGATGCCGGACATCACCTGGAACCACAGCTCACCGGCGGTGGTCAGGCTGCCTGCGTTGTTCACCGGGGCAGCGCCGTTCTCGCGCACCCACTTCCCGGGGAACATGCCGGCCATGCGTTCCCACACGGTCCACAGGGCGCTCACCGCGCGCTGGTCCGGGTCAGTGCTGGACGCATTGGAATTCGCCTTCGATGACGTCGCTGCCTGGTCCGCCAAAGCCGCCAGCTGCCGCGCGCTGTTCGTGGCGTCGTCGCTCCTCTGCGACGTGTTCGGCAGAACCGAGTTGAGGGTTTGCATTGGGGCCTCCGGGATGGGTGGTGTTCGTCGGCGTTGCGCCGGCGGCTTTTCGGCTTCGAGCGGTCTGGATTGCCCAGGGGAAGGGCTTGGCCACAGGCGGGGATCGGGTCAGCCCCTCGGCGGCGGTGTCGGCCAGCTCCTGCGGGGTCACACCTTCGGCCAGCGCGGCGATCAGGTCGGGATGGCTCGGATTGGTCGAGTGGCAACCGGCCTGGCGCATCAGCACACACGCACGCCCCGCATCGGACGCACCGCTCAGAGATCCTTGAGCGTGCAGTGATGTATCTGGAGTAATAGATATGGGGTCTGGGGTCTGGTTACCCGTGTTCACGCCTGTGTTCACGCCCCCTGTCACGCGTGACTCTCCGTGACTTGTCACGCGTGACAGGTGGGCCAAAGTCACGCGTTCATCGCCAGTCACATGCGTGACGTGCAGCGCCTTCAGCTCCGCCATGGAGGCCATGCCGCTCGGTACGACACCCACGTTGCGTAGGTCTTCGAACAGCATCGTGCGCCGCGCTCGCGTGCGCGCCTGACGCTCTGCCTCAGCCTGCTTCCTGTCTTCTCGGCGCCCCTGCCCGTCAGCAATGCGAACCTGGGCCGTGGCGATCTGCTCGTCGCAGCGCTTGCTGTGGCGCAGGCCATCGTCACCCACAGGGAAGTAGCGCTCGGCGACCTTCTTGACCGCGGCCTTGTCGCCTGCGGAGATGGCGCCGGCGATGATGTGCAGCTCGGCCAGACTCTCCGGCAGGGCCTGCTCTTCCGCGTAGTAGGCGAGCATCAGCTTGAAGTAGGCCCCGTGCTCGATCAGGGACAGCCGTGTGGTGTCCTTGAGGTAGTCGCCGGGGTACATCTCGAAGTAGATCACGCCCTATCCCCCGCGCCGCGCAACAGCGGCGCCAGAGGCAACGGCTCCGGGGCCCGGCCGGGAATCGGGTTCCTGGGCATATCGGACATGCCCAGCGCATCGGCCAGGCTGCGCCGCCAGCGGAACGCGGTAGCGCGGCTGACGTTGAACCGGTCCTGCACCTGCTGGACGGTCGGGAAGTTGTTGCAGCGCGTGGTCACCCAGAGCGCGAAGTCGATGACGATCTTCGTCTGGCAATGACCATCGAGCGCGGCCTTGCGGCGGTGGTCCGGCGCAGGCGAGCTGACTGGCGCGTCGCAGAGACTGCTGGTGCGCTGCGCGCCGCAGACGGTGCCCAGGCTGGCGAGCGGGCTCATGCTGCCTCTCCTGCCCGGCCTGCAGGCGGAAGATGGCGCCCGAGCGCAGCAGACAGCGGCTGGGCGGCCGGGATCCTTCCGCGCGCGGCCAGAGGGTCATGCAGGTCGTTCAGCGCGGTCAGCCAGCGGTACGCCGTGGCGCGGGACAAGCCGAACTTCGACTGCAGTCCGTCGACCTGCAGCGGTTGCGGCTGCTCCTTCGCCCAGAGCACCACGTCGACCATGGGCAGCAGCTGCACCACGTTCTCGGGGATGCGGCGGCCGGCAGCGTCGAACTCGCCAACCACGGCAATCGCCCAGCTCACCATCGCGGCGGAACTCATTGGCGGCCACCGCTCACCGAGCGCGGTGCCAGCTCCTGCAGGTGGCCGGTGACGTACTGCCTGGCGGTGTTCAGTTCGGCTTCCAGCTGACCCATCTCGTCCAGCGCGCGGCGCATCTCCGGAATGTCCATCGCGCAGATGCGGCCGTCGGCCAAGATGTTGGTCAGGGCCTCGAGGGTGTGACCGAACTCCACCGACAGGCGGGCCACTGCCAGGACGCCGGCATGCGGCTCCATCATTGGGATTCGCGCACCGAGGAATCCGTAGCGCTGGGCCAGCTCGCGGGAGCAGGCATCGCGCCACTGCGTCGGCAGCGCGCGTACCCATGACTCTTCCAGGTCCACCGGCATCTTGACCGTGCCGTTGCGGATACGGCCCACGATCTGGGCGTTCGCCTTCAGCGCGCGCTCGATGCTGTCGGCATCTGTGCCGGTGTGGAACTGGACGATGCGCTCGGTCGGAGCCACATCCACCAGGTACTGATCGGCGATGGCCTGGGCGAGGCTGCTGTCGGTGTGGCCGCTGTTGCGGACGGCGTCGGTTGTGTGGCGGAACACCACCGCGGATCGGGGCTCGTGGTACTGAGGATCAGGCTTCATTTACGCACCTCGGGAGGCGATGCAAAGTGGTCGCCATGGACAGGACGACCGGAATTCATGGAATGGAACTGCTGAGCCGGAGGGCAAACCTCCGATCGCATGCGTCAGGCGACGTCTATACGGACGATTCGATCCGAGTCAGGGTCAGGCTCCGGCTGCACCCCGAAGATGTCGGGCCGCAGTTCATGCCTCGACACCTGTGTCATCGCCTCAATCGAAAGGATGTGGTGGGCGGCGACCGGCCTGCGGCCAGTCCTCCACTGCGAAACCAGGGCCGGGTGAACCTTGAGCAGGCGCGCGAGCGAGCCCTGCCCGCCCACCGCGTCGATGGCCTTCTGGATCGGTGTGACGGTCTGAGTGGCTTCGTTCATGCGCCAAACATAGCAGTGCTATTTACCCAAGTAAATAGCATCGCTGTTCGTCTTGCTGAACGCCTTCAAATAGCATCGCTATATGCCTAGGCCCGCCAACCCCAAGACCACTGAAGGCCGCGCGATCGCGGAGGCCATCACCCGCTCCGGACTGACACAGTCGGTAGTGGCAGAGCGCCTCGAGGTCACCCCAAGTTTCATCTCCCAGTTTGCAACTGGCCTGCGTCCGGTCCCTTGGGATAAGGCTGAGGCCCTGGCTGATGTGCTGGGCATGCAGCCGCAGGAAATCAGTGCCGAGTACGCACGGCTGATGGATCGATTTGGCACGTCTCAGGTTGCGAGACTTGACGCCGATATCGTGAACTCTGCCATCGCTGTGGTGCGCAAGGCTCTGGATCTGGCCACAGGTGAGACATTCGATGTCGAGCAATCCCCCGATCTGTTTGCCCAAGCGCTGCGCGTAGCACTTGCCGCAGATTTAAGAAAACAAGGGAAGGGGAACGATGGATCTCGATCAGGAAATGGACAAGCTGGCGCAGCTGATCGCGCTACGCGCACAACGGAAGATGGGCGTGAAGCCCAAGCTTACGGCGGTCGGAAGCGTAAAGCCGGCTGAGCCCGAGGGAGTACCTGTTGCGAGCGCTAAGCCCGCAATGCGGATGGATGTTGTCCTGCGCGAATCCCATTACCGCATGATTCGGCACTTTCGCCGCAGGTGGGGGGCGCCGATGCAGCTGCTCATTGACCAGGCTTGTTTCGGATACATGGGGATCGAGCAGATTCCCGATGATGACCTGATCCAGCTTCACAAGGATCTTGAGCGCGCCGAGGATTGCATGCGCGACGGTGTCAGCTTCGAAGATGCAGGGCTGCTTCGCAGCCGCTATGGATGAAAGGAGACTCTTCAGTGCGAAGGATTATTTTTGCCACCGCTCTCTTTGCCTTCTCGCTGAGCGCTTGCGCCAATGCAGGCGGAGACAACACCGCGGCGCGTGCTGCCGCTGCGAGCGCAACAGCTTCAGCGAACGAGGCCGCTGCTGAGGCACAGAAGGCGATCGACATCCTGCGCTCGTCTACTGCAGAACTCTGCCAGGGCGAGTCAACAGCGGCCGAGAGAGTCATGACGGCCAGGCAGGCCGGAGTACCGATGTCGACAGTAATGGCTGCGGCCACTAAGCAAGGTGAGCCATACGTCGGATTCGTGCGCGCAGCCTACGACGCTCCCAGGCTCTCCACTAATTCAGCGAAGGAGCTGGTCCAGGGTGAGTTCCGGGACGTTGCCTATAGCAACTGCCTAAAGCG
Organism: Stenotrophomonas sp. NPDC077659; assembly: GCF_050268705.1. Taxonomy (NCBI): domain Bacteria; kingdom Pseudomonadati; phylum Pseudomonadota; class Gammaproteobacteria; order Lysobacterales; family Lysobacteraceae; genus Stenotrophomonas; species Stenotrophomonas sp. NPDC077659. The sequence goes on from NZ_JBNNHG010000005.1 coordinate 54,974, forward strand.
CTGGGAGTTCTAATTTCTTAACGGATTCACAAATTTTCTGCCTCGATCTATGATCGTAAACAGCATCGCTATTGTAATGCTTAGATAGCAGCGCTATTGTTCTCGCCGACGGCATCAGCCGGTACGGAGACCTAGCAATGCATCTGACCACCAGCAACCTGCGCTCGGCCCGCCTCGGCCTGGTCGCCCTCGCTTGTTTCATCGCCTTGGCCGTCACGGCTTGGGCATCCCCCAGCGACGCGCCGGCGGCGCCTGCCGACGGCAGTGCCCCGGAAGGACTGGTGATCACCAGCCCGCGCATCTGCGCCGCCCTGGCCGTGTACGAACTGGCCGCCACTGACGATTGGGGCCTGCGCGCCACAGTCGCCAACACCAGCCTCAATGCCTTCCGCGACGCCAGCCGCGTGCCGGACTGCGCGCCTGGCATCACCAAGGCCCTCACCCAGAGCTTCCAGCCTGAGCGCTGGCAACTCGCCCTGGACGCGGCCGATGCTGTGCTGAGCGGCTCCTACCAGGTCTCCCCGGCAGCATGCGTCCGGGCCAATGCGGTTGTCCCCCTGTCGACCGCAGACGGCAAAGAGCCGAGCACGTCCCCCGTGCTGGCCCGGGCGCAGTGCGTGATGTACGACCTGGCCTTCATCGAGGTGGCGCCGTGATCGCCGGCCTGCGCACCGAGCCGCGCGCGGCACTGGTCGGCGCCCTTCGCCTGCCCCTCAGCCCCACCGAGTCGAAGGTGCTGCAGCTGATCATCGACGCCGGCGATATCCCGGTCAGCCGCGCGAAGCTGGAAGAGAAGCTGTACGGCGCCGCCGGCATCAAGTCGAACACGGTGCAGGTGACCGTCTGCCGCCTGCGCCAGAAGCTGATCCAGCACGGTTACAGCATCAACGCAACCCGTGGCCGCGGCTACACGATCAGCAAGGACGGTGCCGCGTGACCGCCGTCATCAGCTACCCGCTCGCCGAGCGCGCCGCCGGCGCGGCCAAGGCCGTGGCCGCTGCCGCCGCAGGCATGGGCTTCGCTCCAAACCAGGTGGCCGCTGCCGCCGACGTTGCAGCCTTCGCCGTGCTGGACCGCCGCGCCAGCGCCGGCCGCGCCATTGCCGACGTGCGCAAGATCCTGCGCCGCATGCTGCGCACCCAAGGCGGTGCCGCGTGAGCGCCCGCACGGCCGTCCGGCAGGTCGAGTTCACCGCCAAGTGCTTCGGTGCACACCTCGGCCTCTCTCGGTCCGATGACAACCCATGGCGCATGTCGCTCTACACCTTCGTGGGCAAGAACAGGACCCATCGCGGTATCGCCTTCGCATGCGCCCGCCCTGGCCAGATGCCGCGCGTGAATCTGCGCGATCCCGACACCGACACCCCGGCCGCTCTGTGGCTTGGTTCGGCCTGCATCGATCTGCCAGCCAGCCTCGCGCCGAAGGTCCAGGCATTCCTCGCTGAGCATGCCGCCGGTGGTGCGCCGTGACCGACCAGGACTTCTTCGCGCAGATGCAGATCGTCATCCCGCCCATCGCCCGGCCGGCAGCGCCGGCAGCTCACCGCTGCGAATGCTACCCGGCCAACCACCACGTCTGCGACGACTGCGAGGCCGTCGACCACGCGCTGCGCCAGCACGCACCGAGCGAGGACCACGCCGAATGAAATCCCTTGGCATCAAGCTGCCGGCACCGGCCCTGACACCGGACCAGCGCGCGGCGCTGGACCGCGCCAAGAAGCCGCGCCGGCATCCGTATCGCGTCCACCAAGGCAGCGGACAGGAACAGCGCGAGGCCGCAGAGCGCCGCGAGCGCATCGCGCCGGGCATGCACCGGATGGTGCGCTGATGGCCCGCCTGCGCTGTCTGGGCGGCGGCCACGACGCGGTGATCGCCAGCACGATCCCGCCGACGGCAGAGCAGCGTCTGGCGCGGTACCGGTCAGCACTGGCCGCCCACCCGGACCGATTCCACGCGCTGCGCGTGCGCTTCGGCGAAATCCAGCAGCGTGTGATCAAGGCCGGCCACCGCATCAACTACGCCGCTTGGCAGAACCGCATGTCGGCGCTCTGGCCACCCGTCGGCCGCGACTGACGCGAAGGTCGGTGCCCATGGACCACAGGAACCAGCTCGACATCTTCGACAACGACCCAGCCCGGCTGGCTAAGGCCAACCGCATCGCCGCCGAGAACGCCCTGACCGATCCGTTCTTCTCCGGAAAAGTCCGTCAGGAGCGGCACGACCACTACATCGCCGAAGCCAAGCGCCTTGAGCGACTGGCAGCAATGGCCGCGCCGCCGGCCACCACCACAGCCTGAGATCTCCCGATGAAACAGCCTCAGCCCAGCGCCTCACCCACGCCCAACGCCATTCCCGACAGCGCGGTCGAAGCATTCCGCGCCGCCTATGCCGCACATGGCAGCCAGAAGGGTTACGCCGATGCCATCCGCGCCGGCCTGGCCGCTGCGGCGCCGCTGATCAGCCAGGACGCGATGCTTTCGCTGGAACAGGATGCACATAGCTACCTGGTCCGGCAGCTGGATTTCGCGCTGAATGGAGAGGCCGCAGCAGCGCGCTCGCCGATGCTGGCCGATCTTTTGAGCCAGTGCCGAGAAGAAGCCCAGCGTAGAAATGGCCCGGTGCTGACGACTGTTCCGGTGGACGCCCAGCGATACCTGCGCGGCGTATTTCAGATCATCGCAGAAAGCGCGCGGGAGCTAAGTGACAGCGCGGTGCGCCAGATCGATCTGATCAACACCCGGGAAGACAAGCCGTGAGCGCACGCAAGAACCAACCGACGGCTGGCGCGCTATCAAGCCTTCGGGGTCAGCTGGGCAATATGCCGCTCGACCGCAGTCAATCCCAACTGCATTGCATCGCCCTTGTTCCTGATCACGCCCTCAATACGCATCTCGACAGCGACCCCGTCGACGGTTGCCGAGTAGAGGAAAACGTCATCGACATGGCTAGTGACGGTCAGCAGAAAGCTGTGACCTTGGATCACGCCTCGCATCGTTCGGTGGTAGCCACCAGTCTTCATGGACAATGGAGGGTTGTGGGCAGTCGACAATCTACGCTTGCCGGCCAGACCGTGAAAGACTCATTTTCGGCACGCATCCATGCAGAAACGGCACGGCCGGCCGCCCACCGGCTGCCGGGCTCAGTACCAGCCCTCGCCCATGACCTCGGTCAGCAATGCCTCGGTCTTCGCGACAGCATCCTGTCTCGACTCGACCGGGACATCCAAGCCGAGGCGGCTGGGGCCGTACACAACGTGGAATCCGATCAGGGTCGCCTTGCCCCCTGCCTCACAAACGACGCGAACCGTAACGGTCCGACCTCTGACGGTCAGATTCCAGTCTTCCTGCCTGTGCATCCCGTCGCCTTCGCACCTCCCCCTGTCGGGGTGCGTCTGCGCTCGAGCTTATCACCAGAATCGAGCGGCTCGATTGGCCCGGCATTCGCCAGGTGTCAGGGTTTTGGCGACAGCGCGGGCGGCGTTGATCCCGCCGGCGATGGCCTCTTCTCGGGAAACGAAGTCGGCACCCGCATGGATCTGTTCAAGGAAGACGGCCTCCCCCGGGGCGTAGACGAGGCCCATGGCCTTCCACTTGCTCGGCGCGCAAGCGTCCTGACCAGCTACAGCCACCAGCTTGAACACGCCCTCGTGCTCGTCCATCGGTCTCCCTCCCTGAGTCCAGGCGCCGACATTACTACCACCCACGGTGCGCAACCAGTGAAAGCCGACCGGCTATCACCTGACAGCAAGCACCTGATCCCTTCCGAGGAACTGCCCCATGGCTGACGGCTCCCGCTCCTTCAACTTCCCCGCGCCGCAGCGCTCCCGCCTGCGCTCGGGCGAGATCGTGGTCGACCTGTTCGCCGGCGGCGGCGGCGCCAGCGAAGGCCTCAAGCAGGCCCTCGGCATCGATCCCGCCCTGGCCTACAACCACGACGAGCTGGCCATCGGCATGCACGCCGCGAACCACCCGCTCACACAGCACCACCGCGAGGATATCTGGCACGCCGAGCCGCGCGTGGACGTGGCCGGCCGCCCCATCGGCTGGTTCCATGCCTCCCCGGACTGCACCCATTTCAGCCAGGCGAAGGGCGGCCAGCCGCGCAGCCGGAAGACCCGCGCCCTATCGTGGGTCGTGTTGAAGTGGGTTGGCCAACTGCTGCGCGCTGATCGCCTGCACGGCACCGACACCGCCCCGCGCATCATCTCCATGGAGAACGTCTGGCAGATCCTCACCTGGGGTCCGCTGGTTGCCAAGCGCTGCAAGACCACCGGCCGCGTCATCAAGATGGACGGCACCGTTGCAGCGCGCGGAGAGCATGTGCCGGTTGCGAACCAGCAGCTGGTGCCGGACAAGCGCCACAGCGGACGCACCTGGCAGCAGTTCGTGGCCGCTCTGCGTGCGCTGGGCTATGCGGTCGAATGGCGCAAGCTGGTGGCCAGCGACTATGGCGCCGGCACCAGCCGCGAACGCCTGTTCCTGCTCGCACGCCGCGACGGCGAGGCCATCGTTTGGCCAGAGGCCAGCCACGGCCCCGCGCCGGGCCAGACGCCCCGCGTCACCGCCGCCGACTGCTTGGACTTCTCTATCCCCTGCCCATCCATCTTTACCCGTGCCCGGCCGCTGGCCGACGCCACCATGCGCCGCATCGCCAAGGGTGTGATGCGCCACGTCATCAAGTCGGCCGATCCCTTCATCGTGCCGGTGACGCACCAGGGTGGCGACCGCGTCCACGATGTGCGCGATCCCATGCGCACCATCACCGTCGCTAACCGCGGCGAGCTGATGCTGGCTGCCCCAGAACTGGCGCCGTTCCTCACCGAGCATGCCAACGCCAGCCGCCAGCGAACGATGCCGGCCGACGAGTCGCTGCCTACGGTTTGCGCCGGGGTGAAGGGTGGCCACTTCTCCGTTGTGACACCGATCCTGGCCGGCGTCGGCGGCAGGGCGGGCCAATCAGAGCCCCGCTCAGGCGACGAACCGCTCTACACCATGACTACGAAAGCAGACACCGCACTCGTGGCGCCAACGTTGGTGCAGACCGACTACGGCGAACGTGAGGGCCAGGCTCCGCGCGCGCTCGACCTGCAGCAGCCGCTGGGCACGGTGGTTGCCGGCGGCGTGAAACATGCCGTGGCAGCTGCGCACCTGGTGAAGTTCCGGGGCGACAGCTGCGGCACGCCGGCTAGCGAGCCGGTGCCCACCATCACCTCGGGTGCCGGCGCTGCACGCCCAGCAGGCGCCGCGCATGCCCTTGGCGTGGCCGCTGCCTCGCTGGTCACTCTGCGACGGAACATGGTCGGAGCAGACGCACGCACGCCGCTCACCACCGTGGCGGCTCAGGCAGAGCACCACGCCGTCTCCAGCGCCTTTATGGTCCAGGCAGCACATGGCGAAGGGAAGCCGGGCGGCGTCCAGCGGTGGGGCACTGGCAGCAAGGATGCGCGTACCCCCGTTGGCACGGTCACCGCCAGCGGCAACGGTGGACACGCCATGGCTGAGGCCGAACTGGCCCAGCTGTCGCCCGAGCAGGAGGCGGGTGCGCTGCGCGTCGCCGCCTTCCTGGTGAAGTACTACGGCAGCGGCATCGCGGTTGACCTGCACGACCCGGTGGACACCATCACCACCAAGGACCGTCTGGCGCTGGTCACCGTCCACATCCAGGGCGTGCCGTACGTGATCGTGGATATCGGGTTGCGGATGCTCAAGCCCCACGAACTGTACCGTGCGCAGGGCTTCCCGGCCGACTACATCATTGATCGCACCGCCAACGGCACGCCGCTCAGCACCAGCGCAGCCGTGCGCATGGTCGGCAACAGCGTCAGCCCGCCGCCGCTTCGCGCCCTGGCCGAGGCCAATCTTGACCGCGTTCCGGCCGACTTGGCGGTGGCCGCATGACCGGCTTCAACCAGGCCAAGCACACCGCGCGCGTGTTCCTCTCGGAATGCCGCGCACGCCGGCACGGCCACGGCTTCTGGTTCGTCTTCAACGCTGCACAGCGCGCGCGCATGCGCGCCTCTGCACCTGCCCCCCAGCCGGCGCCGTCGGCTCAACCGGACCTGTTCGCATGACCAACATTCAGCACCTGGTGAACGTCTCCGGCGGCAAAGACAGCACCGCCGTGTACCTGCGTGCAATCGAGCTGGGACGGCCGTTCCGTGCCGTGTTCGCCGACACCGGTAACGAGGACCAGCGGGTCTACGACTACGTGGCGGACCTCCCGCGACTGACCGGCGGCCCGGTTGTGGAGACGGTGCGCGCCGACTTCACCCGGCAACTGGCCCAGCACCGCGCGTACATCCTGCAGCAGTGGCCGCTTGAGGGAATTCCCGACAGCATCGTGCAGCGCGCTGCCGAGTTGCATGAGCCGACCGGTGTTCCGTTCTTGGATCTCTGCATCAGCAAGGGCCGATTCCCGTCCCGCATGGCTCAGTTCTGCACCGAGGAACTGAAGACCATCCCCATCACCACCCAGGTGGTGGGACCCATGCTCAAGGCCGGGCCGGTGCTGCAGTGGCTGGGCATCCGGGCGGAGGAATCCGCCAACCGCGCCAAGCAGCCCCGTTTTAACCGCCATGAATCTGGCTGCCACGTCTGGCGTCCGATCTTCGACTGGACCGTTCTGCAGGTCTGGGAGCAGCACCGTAAGCACGGGATCCAGCCCAACCCGCTCTACGCCCTGGGGATGGGCCGCGTTGGCTGCATGCCTTGCATCAACTGCCGCAAGAGCGAGCTGCGGAACATCGCGGACCTGTTCCCCGACCACATCCAGCGAATCCGTGAATGGGAGGAAGTCGTCGCCTCGGCCAACAAGCGCCGAAGCGCCACGTTCTTCCCCGCAGTGACCGACCCGACCGACGTTGACCGGCCTGGCACGTATTCCCGAATCGACACCCTTGTGGAGTGGAGCCGCACCAGCCGCGGCGGTCGCCAGTTCGATCTGTTCTTCCAGCGTCAGGCCGGCGGCGGATGCACTTCTGACCTTGGCCTGTGCGAAAGGAGTGCGGCATGAGTCCGGGCCCCAGAGCTGCAGCCGTCCGCGCCGCCCTGCGCGGCGCCGCCCCCGCGAACGCGTCAGTTCGCGACATGATCCGCCGGTACTGCCGCGAGCACGGCAAGGATCTGGCCTGCCTCGCACACGCGTGGAACTGCAAGGTGCTCAGCGTGTGGCGCGTGTTCGGCCGTAAGAGGCCACTGCTGCCACGCCAGGTGGAGGGGGTCATCTCCCTGTTCCAGCTGGACGAGTTCGACGCCAACGACCTGCGCCTGCGCGCCGCGCGCGAGGCCGGCTGGCAGATCGACCCATCGATGCTGCTGCAGGAGGATGCTTGAGCACCAGCAACACGAGCACGAAGGCAGGGGAGCCGGTGGTCAGCGACACATTGCGCGCCATGCGCGATACAGCGCGCGCCGGCGGCACGGTACCGGCCGAGCAGGTTGGCGAGTGGTTCCAGGCAATCCGGGATCAGCTGTATGCGGAGCAGCGGCCGGTGCGCCTGGAGGCATGCGCATCTGGTTCCCCATACTGGATCGAGGTCGACGAGCGTGGCTGGCACCGAGCGCGGAAGCTGAGGCACAGGCTGCGCGCTCTCTATGTCCATCCGCTGCCGGAAGAACGCCGCAAGGGCACGCTGGATCACATCTGGTCGGCTGACCGCACCCACTGCACCAGGTGTAACGCGCCGCATGACTGGGCGGAACCGATCTGCGATCCCCCGAAGGAGCCGGTGCGCATCCCACTGAAGCGTCAGCCCTACAACCCACTCTGGGTGGTACCTGTCCTGGACCGCCTTGAGCGCGCCATCCGCCGGGAAAGTAAGCAGGAACGAGACTACTGGAACCGACAGATCGCCCAGATGCGCAGGACCATCGAAGAGCACACGAAGGAGGCACCGCGTTGAAAATTGAGCAGATCAGTCCGAGCAGGCCGACCCCGCTGGCCCACCTGCAGCGCAGCGCGATCGCGGTTGCGGCAGCGCTTGAAACCGCGCAGACCAGTACCCCCGCGGGCGGGTTGTCGATGACCTTCACCTTCGCGGGTGAGGCGCATCTGCAGGCCGCACGCGACGCCTGGCGCGCGTACGCATACTCCACGATCGACGCACCGGCGCCGCTGGCAGCAACGGCGAGCCAGAGACTGGCGGCTCAGATCGGGCAGGCGCTGTTCAATGATCCGACGATGGACCTGATGCAGATCGCCAACCGAGTTGAGGCCGCGCGGAGGGCGCTCGGGGTGCCTCTGCTGATGTCCGCAGGCACCAGTTAGAGCTTTCTCGTTTCCAGAGACAACAGCCAACCACACTACGGCCAGGCCGCAGTGGCAATCAGCAAAGTAGAGGTACACATGACCAGCACCGTCGACAGCGACAACGCCATCACCACCACGACCGACGACGCGCTGATCGCCCTGCGCAAGGTCGAAGAGGACTGCGGTTTCTCCAAGGCCAGCATCTACCGGATGATGGCGCGCGGCGAATTCCCGAAGCCTGCCAAACGCGCCGGGCGCAGCGTGCGCTGGTTGAAGTCCGAAGTGCAGCAGTGGGTGCGCAACGAATGGCGCCCGCAGGCACCGGCCTGATCAAGCACCGGGAATGTAGGCACCATGTAGGCACCAAACGAAAAAGGCACCGCAGAGCGGTGCCTTTTTGACGACCTAAGTCGTTGAATGCATTGGTGGGCCGTGATGGATTCGAACCATCGACCAAAAGATTAAAAGTCTTCTGCTCTACCGACTGAGCTAACGGCCCGTGCATGCCCTGCCTCTCGGCGGGGTCCGCATTTTACCCTATTTTCAATGCCTGGTGGGAGAGCAGTCGAGCAAGCTCGACTTTACGACGCAGCCTGCGGTGGTCATCCGGATCGGTAGCGCCGGCCCATGCCCGGCGGGGAGCCTGCGAACCAACGGTTCGCACCCACCAAGAGCCGGTTCGCACCCACCAGGGGCTGGTTCGAATGCCGGCCAGCGGCCGGCACTACCATCAGGCGTACAGCGTCGGGTCGGCTACGCCGGCGTCGGCGAAGCCCTGTGCGCGCAGGCGGCAGGCATCGCAGTGGCCGCAGGCGGCGCCGCTGGCGTCGGCGTTGTAGCAGGACACGGTCAGGCCGAAATCCACGCCCAGGCGCACGCCTTCGCTGACGATCTGCGCCTTGCTCAGGAACTGCAGCGGCGCGTGCACGGTGATGCCCGCCCCTTCCACGCCCGCCTTGGTGGCCAGGTTGGCCAGCGCCTGGAAGGCGGCGATGAACTCGGGGCGGCAATCCGGGTAGCCCGAGTAGTCCACCGCGTTGACGCCGCAGAAGATATCGTTGGCACCGAGCACTTCAGCCCAGCCAAGGGCCAGCGAGAGCATGATGGTGTTGCGCGCCGGCACGTAGGTGACCGGGATGCCCGCGCCGCCCGCTTCGGGCACGTCGATGTCATCGGTCAGGGCCGAACCGCCGATGCTGCGCAGGTCCACGTCCACGGTCTTGTGGGCGATGACGTCCTGGGCCTTGGCCACGCGCACGGCGGCGTCCAGCTCGGAGGTGTGGCGCTGGCCATAGCGCACGCTCAGGGCATGCACGGCAAAGCCCTGTTCCTGGGCCATGGCGATGACGGCGGCTGAATCCATGCCGCCGGAGAGAAGCACGACTGCCTTCTTCATGGGTAAAAGATCCGGTTGGGAGGGGAAAGCCAGCACGCTGTCCCGCGCCGGAACTACATCAGGGCACCACGCCCGGGCTCATCGGCCCGGCTCGTCGTTCCACAGAATCTTATGCAACTGCATCTGGAAGCGCACCGGCAGCCGGTCTTCAACGATCCAGTCGGCCAGTTGGCGCGCGGTGATCTCGCCCTTGCTGGGCGAGAAGAACACGGTGCAGCGCTTCACCAGGTCGTGCTCGGCCAGCATGCCCTTGGCCCAGTCGTAATCTTCGCGGCTGCAGATGACGAACTTGATCTGGTCGCGCGCGGTCAGCAGCGGCAGGTTTTCCAGGCGGTTGCGCGCGGCTTCGGCCGAACCCGGGGTCTTGATGTCGACCACGCGCGACACGCGCGGATCGACTGCGCTGACGTCCAGCGCGCCGGACGTTTCCAACGAGACGTCCATGCCGGCATCGCACAGCTTCTGCAGCAGTACCAGGCAGCGCTTCTGCGCCAGCGGCTCGCCACCGGTCACGCAGACATGGCGCACGCCCTGGGCCAGCACCTCGGCCACGATGTCGTCGATATCCCACCAGGTACCGCCGTGGAAGGCGTAGGCCGTGTCGCAGTAGTTGCAGCGCAGCGGGCAGCCGGTCAGGCGCACGAACACGGTCGGCCAGCCGGCGGTATCGGCTTCGCCCTGCAGCGAGGTGAAGATCTCGGTGATCTTCAGCCGGGGCAGCGGCGACTGCACGATGTCGCTGGGGGTGGCGACGGCGTTGGACGGGATAGCGGCGGTCATGGCGGGCAATTCTTCATGGAGCCGGCGACCGGTTTACCGGCGCCGGAAACGAAAGCAGCCGAGCATGGGCTCGGCTCTACAGGTTGCGTATTGTACGCCCGGCGGGGGGATCAGCGGATCTGCTTGCCCAAGCGGATGGACTGCAGGCGGTCCTGCGCGGTGCGCGCGGCATCCGAGCCCGGGTACTGCGCCACCACGGTTTCCAGGGTCTGCTGGGCCTGGTCGACCTTGCCTTCGCCATACAGCGAGAGGCCAACCTTGAGCAGGCCGCCAGAGGCCTTGTCGTGGGTGGGATAACGCGAGATCAGTTCACGGAACTGGGATTCGGCCATCGGGAAATTGCGGGTGGCGTAGTAGCTCTCACCCAGCCAGTACAGCGCGTTGGGGGTATAGACGCCGTTCGGGTACAGCTCCAGGAAGCTCAGGAACAGCTGAGCCGAATCGTCGTACTTGCCGGCCTTCAGCGCATCGAAGGCGACATTGTACGAGGTCCGTTCGTCACCGCTCGCCGCCAGGCTGCCCGGGTCGCCATGCACCGAAGGCGGCCGCTCGGAAGTGGCCGCTGCCGTCGGCTGCGCCGGGGCCGCAGGGGCCTTCGACGTGGTCGCCGGAACGGGCGGCAGGGCCGGTGCGGCGCCCCCTTCCAACCGGTTCAGGCGGCTGTCCAGATCCAGATACTGGTCCTGGGAGGTCTGCTTGAGCTGGGCGTTTTCGTGCTGGATCTGCTCGAGGGTCGACTGCAGGCTGGTGACCTGCTGCCGCAGCTGATTGATCTGGTTCAACAGGTCCTGGTTGGCACTGTTGTTGTACATCTGCTGCTCGAGCGCGCCGACACGGTCGGCCAGGCTCTGTCGCTGTGCGTGCGCCGGTGCGGCAGCCACGAGGGCTGCCGCAACGACCAGCATCAGTTTGATGCCGATGCGCATGGATTACTGCGCGGTGTAGACGATTTCGACGCGACGGTTCTGCGACCAGCAGGACTCGTTCGACTCGGTGCAGACCGGACGCTCTTCACCGTAGGACACGACGGTCAGCTGCGAAGCCGAGCCACCGTTGGCCTGCAGGGCCGAGTTGACGCCGTTGCCACGACGCTCGCCCAGGGCCTGGTTGTACGCACGCGAACCGCGCTCGTCGGTGTGGCCCTGCAGGGTGATGCGCGAGGACGGACGGTCACGCAGGTACTTGGCATGGCAAGCCATGATCGCCTGGAATTCCGGCTTCACGTCTTCCTTGTCCAGATCGAAGTAGACAACGCGCTGACGCAGGCAGGCGTCGGTGTCCAGGTCGCCCGGGCCGTACAGGCCGGAGGTGGACGGACCGGTCGGAGCGGTGGTCGAGGAGCCGGTGTCGACCGAAGCCGGGGCTTCTTCCTTCACCTTCTTCGAGCAACCGGCCAGGACGGCCACAGACAGCAGGGAAACAAGCAGAACGCGGGTGGACTTGTTCATGGCAATACCTTTGTGGCTCCTAGGCCGATGAGGGGTCAAGACAACGAAAATATTAACACTCTTTTAGCGCTGGGTACGGTATGGGGACCATGCCGGTTCGCGCACATCACCATCGGCCAGGACCAGACGCTGGCGGACGCGCCCATCCGCCGAGACGGCATACAGCACACCACGGCCACCTTCGCGGGCGGCGTAGAGGATCATGCTGGCGTTGGGGGCGAAGCTGGGCGACTCGTCCAGCGAACCCACCGAAACCGTGTCCCAGCTGGCCGAACCGCGCGAACTGTCCATCACCGCGATCTTGTAGCTGTTGCCCGAGCCCTGGGCCACGGCGATCTTCTTGCCGTCGTAGGACACCGAGGGCTTGGCGTTGTAGTTGCCCTGGAAGGTCACGCGCTCGGCACTGCCGCCGCCCGCCCCCACCTTGTAGACCTGCGGACGGCCGCCGCGGTCGGAGGTGAAGTACACCGCGCTGCCATCCGGGGCCCAGGTCGGCTCGGTATCGATGGCGAAGTGGTTGGTCAGCTGGGTCAGCTATACGTCCACTTTCGTGTTTGCAGAGTGCTGTGTTTTTGATAAACAGTCGCAG
>NZ_JBNNHG010000006.1:0-14740 GCF_050268705.1 Stenotrophomonas sp. NPDC077659
TCGGCCGGCTTTGCCGTTGAAGAAGCCGAAGACGGCGCGGTCGCGTTGGGTCGCGGAAAAGCTGGAGCGCGAGCTCAACCAGCTGCCGGGCGTGGTCTGCGTCGGCCTGTTCGCACGCCGTCGCGCCGATGTGGTGATCGTCGGCGGCGAACCGCCGGTCGTGCTCTGACCCTTTCGAAGGATTCTGACGATGTCTCTGCTGCGTTCGCTGCTGATGCTTCCGCTGCTGGCCCTGACCGGCTGTGCCACCGATGCGGCCCGCCACTGGGTCGAGCTGGATGGCGCCCGCTACAAGGTGGAGCTGGCCACCAACGATGAAACCCGCGCGCGTGGGCTGATGTTCCGCGACCAGATGGCGGCCGACCACGGCATGCTGTTCATCCACGACCGCGAGGAAATGCAGGCGTACTGGATGAAGAACACCAGGATCGCGCTGGACATCCTGTACTTCGACAGCGAACGCAGGCTGGTCAGCCAGCAGCGCGACGTACCGCCGTGCTCGGCCGGCGACATGTGCCCACCCTACCCCAGCGGTGGTCCGGCGCGTTACGTGCTGGAGCTCAATGCCGGCCAGGCCGAGAAGCTGAGGCTGAAGGACGGCACCGCGCTGACCTTCGGCCCGGGCATCGAGAAGTAAGGTACGGCCGGGCTACGCCCGGCACCCGCCGAAGCCAACGCCGGAGCAACAGCAAAAGCCTCCCTGTCCATCGGAAGGCGGGGTGGATCCGGTGGCGGGGGACGCCGTAAACCCGTCCTTGAAGTGCCCCCCGCAACCGGACCCACCCCGCCTTCGACAGATTTCCGCGATCTGCGGTAGATCCACGCCATGCGTGGATGGGGGAACGATGACAGGAGGAATTCACGCGGCACCGCTTGAAACCGCCTGCGATTGCCGCCAGTCTGTGACCATGCAGGACCGGATCACACTCCCCGACTGGGATGCACTGGCCGACGTCGATGACGAGGCGCTGCCACTGCTGCCGACCGCGTTGCTGATTGCGCGCGATGAATACCCCGACCTGCAGCCCGGCGTGTACGAGGCGCTGGTGCAGAGCCATGTCGACCACCTGCGCGCGGAAGTGGACACCATCGAGCGCTGGCCGCTGAAGATGGCCGCAGTCAACCGCCACCTGTTCGACGAACTGGGCTACAGCGGCGACCACGACGAGTACTACGACCCGCGCAACAGCTACCTCAACCAGGTGTTCGAGCGTCGGCTGGGCAACCCCATTTCGCTGGCCCTGGTGCAGATGGAAGTCGCCAGGCGGCTGGGCATTCCACTGGATGGGGTGTCCTTCCCCGGCCATTTCCTGGTGCGCCTGCCGGTGGACGACGGCGTGCTGGTGATGGATCCATTCAATGGTGGCCGCCCGCTGGATGTGGACGAACTGCGAGAGCGGGCCAAGTCACACCTCGGCGGGCACGCCCCGGACGACCAGGTGCTGGCACAGATCCTCGACCCTGCGCCGACACGCGCGATCCTGATCCGCATGCTGCGCAACCTGCACGGCGTGTATGCCGAAGCCAGCGAGTGGGACCGTGCCGCGCGCAGCGCCGACCGCCTGCTGAAACTGGCCCCGGAGCAGGACGATGCCCTGCGTGACCGTGGCCTGGCGTATCTGCAGCTGGATCATGTGGCGGGCGCCCGCCACGACCTGGGCCAGTACCTGCGCCGCAATCCCGAGGCCAGCGACGCGCAGTGGCTGCGCGAGAAGCTGATCGACCTCGGCGGGCCGATGCCGCGGTTGCATTGACCGGTAGCGCCGGGCCATGCCCGGCGGCCCATTCGATCAATCGATCTCGATCATCTCGAAATCGTCCTTGCCGACGCCGCAGTCCGGGCAGGTCCAGGTCTCGGGAATGTCCTCCCAGCGCGTGCCCGGGGCGATGCCCTCTTCCGGCAAGCCGTCCGCTTCGCGGTAGATGAAGCCGCAGACCACGCACATCCAGGTACGCAAGGTGGTGGGGGTGGCGTCGCTCATCGGATAATCAGCACTGGATTCACGGGCCGCCATTGTCCCATCGCGGCCCACCTACCGGTAGCCATGATGACTTCTGCTTCCCCGGCGCCCCGCGGCGTCTACCTGATCACCCCGGATGAACCCGACACCGCACGCCTGCTGGCGCGCACCGCACCGCTGCTGGCCGCTGGGGCCACCTGGCTGCAGTACCGCAACAAGACCGCCAGCGATGCACTGCGCCTGGAACAGGCCGCCGCCCTGCAGGCGCTGTGCGCCGCCCATGGCGTGCCGCTCATCATCAATGACGACCCGTTGCTGGCGCAGACCGTGGGCGCAGCTGGCGTACACCTGGGCGGCACCGACGGCGACATCCCCAGCGCACGCGCCCTGCTCGGCCCGCACGCCATCATCGGCGCCTCCTGCTACGACCAGCTGGCCAACGCCGAAAAGGCCGTGGCCGCCGGCGCCAGCTACGTGGCCTTCGGCGCCTTCTTCCCCACCACCACCAAGATCACCACCAGCCGCGCGCATACCGGGCTGCTGCGGCAAAGCGCCACACTGGGCGTGCCGCGGGTGGCGATCGGCGGCCTGACCCCGGACAATGTCGGTCCCATCATCGATGCCGGCGCCGACCTGGTGGCCGTGGTCAGCGGCATCTACGCCGCGCAGGACCCGGTCGCTACCCAGCGCGCCTACCTCGCCCAGTTCGCGTAACGCCCAGGAAAGCCCCATGAACCACGACCAGTCCCACGCCCTGTTCTCCCGCGCCCAGCAACTGCTGCCGGGCGGCGTCAATTCGCCGGTGCGCGCGTTCAAGTCCGTCGGCGGCGAGCCGTTCTTCGTCGAACGCGCCGATGGCGCCTACCTTTACGACGTCGACGGCAACCGCTACATCGACTACGTCGGTTCCTGGGGCCCGATGATCGTCGGCCACAACCACCCGGCGGTGCGCCAGGCAGTGAAGAAGGCGATCGACAATGGCCTGTCCTTCGGCGCGCCCTGCGCGGCCGAGGTGACCATGGCCGAGACCATTACCCGTCTGGTGCCGTCCTGCGAGATGGTACGCATGGTCAACTCCGGCACCGAAGCCACGCTGTCCGCGATCCGGCTGGCGCGCGGTGCGACCGGCCGCAACCGCATCGTCAAGTTCGAAGGCTGCTACCACGGCCACGGCGACTCGTTCCTGGTCAAGGCCGGCAGCGGCATGCTGACCCTCGGCGTCCCGACCTCGCCGGGCGTGCCGGCCGGCCTGAGCGAGCTGACCCTGACCCTGCCCTACAACGATTTCGAAGCCGCGACTGCGCTGTTCGAACAGCAGGGCGACGACATCGCCGGCCTGATCATCGAGCCAGTGGTCGGCAACGCCAACTGCATCCCGCCGCGCGAGGGTTACCTGCAGCACCTGCGTGAACTGTGCACCAAGCACGGCGCGTTGCTGATCTTCGATGAAGTGATGACCGGCTTCCGCGTGGCCCTGGGCGGCGCGCAGGCGCATTACGGTGTCACCCCGGACCTGACCACCTTCGGCAAGATCATCGGCGGTGGCATGCCGGTGGGCGCCTACGGTGGCCGCCGCGAGCTGATGCAGCAGATCGCCCCGGCCGGCCCGATCTACCAGGCAGGCACGCTGAGCGGCAACCCGGTGGCGATGGCTGCTGGCCTGGCGATGCTGGACCTGGTGTCGCAGCCGGGTTTCCACGACGACCTTTCCGCACGCACCGCGCGCCTGTGCGAGGGTCTCGAAGCGGCCGCTGCCGAAGCTGGCGTGGCCGTGACCACCACCCGCGTGGGTGCGATGTTCGGCCTGTTCTTCACCAGCGAAAAGGTGGAAACCTATGCGCAGGCCACCGCCTGCGACATTCCCGCGTTCAACCGCTTCTTCCACGCGATGCTGGACCAGGGCGTGTTCCTGGCGCCGTCAGCCTACGAGGCCGGCTTCATGTCCAGCGCGCACGACGATGCCGTGATCGAAGCCACCCTGGCCGCTGCACGCATCGCGTTCAAGGCTGCCAAGAGCTGAGCCCACGCCCGGTTAGATGCCAACCTTGGTTGGCATTGCCGTGGCACGGCATCCACGCATGGCGTGGATCTACCAGGCTGCGCGCACCGTTCCACCAGTAGAGCCACGCCATGCGTGGCTGCACTCAACCGAAGACGAAGCTGCCCTTCATCATCGCGAAGTGCCCGGGGAACGAGCAGAAGAAGGTGTAATCACCGCCCTTCTGCAGGCCCTTGGTCGAGAACCGCACGCGCGTGGTTTCGCCGCCGCCGATCACTTTGGTGTGCGCCAGCACGCGCTTGTCGCCCTTCGGCAGGTAGCTGTCGGCCAGGGTCATCCTCATGCCAGCCATCGCCACCGGTTGGTAATCAGCGGTGCGGGTCAGCACCCAGTTGTGCCCCATGGCCGTGGCGGCCAGCTTGCCGGTGTGGCGCAGGGTCAGGTCCACTTCGCTGCAGTCGGCGGCCACCGTGATCTGGCGCGTGCTGAAACTCATCTGGTCGGTGCTGTCGATGCTCACCGCACACACGCGTGCCATCGCCGACGGCGCCAGCATCAGCGCACCCAGTCCCACTGCCACCGTCCAAGCCTTCATCGTTGCGTCTCCTGCAGGTTCAACGAACATTCTAGGCAGGGCCAGACGCCACCGGCTGCGACCGTCTGTCGCATGCGGCGCGCAGGATCGGGCATGCTGTGCATATGGAGATACGCCTGCTGCTGCTGGATGTCGATGGGGTGCTGCTGCATTACCAGCGATCGCGGCGCGTCATGCACCTGGCCCATGCCCTGCAGCGCAGCAGCGCGCAGGTGCAGGCCGCGCTGTTCGACAGTGGCCTGGAAACCGCCTACGACACCGGGGCACTGGATACCGCCGCGTATCTGGGCCAACTTAGCGGGGCGCTGCAGGCCAACGTGGACGCAACGACGTGGCTCGCTGCCCGCGTTGCCGCCTGCCGGCCACAGCCGGCCGTGGTACAGCGCCTGCTGGCCATCGATGAACACCTGCCGCTGGGCGTGCTGACCAACAACGGCCCGCTGATGACCCAGGTGTTGCCGATCCTTCTGCCTGGACTGCATGCCCGGCTGCAGCCGCGTGTGCTGTGCAGCGGCATGCTGGGCGGGCGCAAGCCAGACCCTGCGGTGTTCCTGCGCGCACTGCAGCGGCTGGACGTCGAGGCACGCCACACGCTGTTCGTGGATGACCTGTTCGTCAACGTGCGCGGCGCACGCGCGGCCGGCCTGCATGCCGAAACCGTGCGTGACGGGCGTGGGCTGGGGAAGGTGTTGAAGCGTTACGGCGTGCGCTGATCGCAATGCTGTAGAGCCGAGCCCATGCTCGGCTCATCGCGATGCAAGGCAACAGCAGCCGAGCATGGGCTCGGCTCTGCAGGAGTTCTGCGGCACCGGGATCCGATTCCAGCGCCGTGATCAGCGCGCGGCGACGAACGCGGCAATGGCCGCATGCAGGCGCTTGAGACCTTCGGCAACCTCTTCGTCGGTGATGTTCAGCGACGGCACGAAGCGCAGCACGTCCGGGCCGGCCTGCAGGGTCAGCAGGCCCTGGTCGGCGGCATGGTCGAGGATGGCACCGGCCTGGCCGGCGAAGGCCGGGCTCAGCACGGCGCCCAGCATCAGGCCGCGGCCACGCACGCCACTGAACACGCCGAACTCTGCGCTGATGCGGTCAAAGCCATCGCGCAGCGCCTTCGACTGGCGGCTGACGTTGGCAGCGATCTCCGGCGAGGCCAGCTTGCGCAGGGCCACGCGGGCCACGGCAGCGGCCAGCGGGTTGCCACCGAAGGTGGTGCCATGGGCGCCGAACTGCATGGTCTCGGCCACCTTCGGGCCGGCCAGCATCGCGCCGATCGGGAAGCCGCCGCCCAGGGCCTTGGCCAGGGTGACCATGTCCGGCACCACATCATCCTGCCAGTGCGCGAACAGCGTGCCGGTGCGGCCCATGCCGGCCTGGATCTCGTCCAGCACCAGCAGGGCGTCGTGCTGGTCGCACAGCTCGCGCACGCGCTTGAGGAAACCAGTCCTGGCCGGCATCACGCCGCCCTCGCCCTGCACCGGCTCAAGCATGACGGCGGCCACGTCGCCGGCAGCCATCGCCGTTTCCAGCTGCACTTCATCGTTGAAATCGATGTAGCGGAAGCCACCGGGCAGCGGCTCGTAACCTTCCTGGTACTTGGGCTGGGCGGTGGCGGTCACCGCGCCCATCGTGCGCCCGTGGAAGCTGCCGCGGAAGGTGATGATGACGCGCTTGTCGGCCGGGCGGCCCTTGCTGGAGGCCCACTTGCGGACCATCTTGATCGCCACTTCGTTGGCTTCGGCGCCGGAATTGCACAGGAATACGCGCTCGGCGAAGCGGCTGGCCTTCACCAGTTCCTCGGCCAGGTGCAGCGGCGGCGCGCTGTAGAAGACGTTGCTGGTGTGCCACAGTTTGCCAGCCTGTTCGACCAGCGCGGCCACCAGGTCCGGGTCGTTGTGGCCCAGGCCGCACACGGCGATGCCGGCGGCCAGGTCGATGAACTCGCGGCCCTGGCTGTCCCATACGCGGGCGCCCTGGCCTCGCTCCAGCACCACCTGGCGGGGCTTGTACACCGGCAGGTAGTAGTGCGACAGGGAGATCAACGGATCGGTAGCGGCGGTCATGGCAATGAGCTGGTTACGGGAACGCCCATTCTCGCCCCCCAGCCCCTGCGGCACAATGTGCGGATGCGCCCGCTCTCCGCCCCCCAGCTGAACCCCGCCACCGCCTCCGGCTGGCGCCGGACCTGGTTCGACATCATCTACCGGCATGACACGCGGCCGTCGCGCAATTTCGACCTGATCCTGGTGGTGGCCATCATCGCCAGCATCGGGGTGGTGATGATCGACAGCGTGCAGCACCTGCACGTGGCCTGGTCGGAGGGGCTGTACGTGGTCGAATGGGGCTTCACCGCCCTGTTCACGGCCGAGTACCTGCTGCGGCTGGCGGTGGTCAAGCGTCCGCTGCGTTACGCGGTCAGCATCTGGGGCATCATCGATCTGCTGTCGATCCTGCCGGCCTATCTGTCGCTGTTCATCCCCGGCGCGCAGAGCCTGCTGGTGGTGCGCGCCCTGCGCATCCTGCGCGTGTTCCGCATCCTCAAGCTGACCCGCTACATCGAAGAGAGCGGCATCCTGCTGCAGTCGCTGTGGCGCAGCCGGCGCAAGATCCTGCTGTTCCTGTTCACGGTCATCACCGTCACCATCATTGCCGGCACCCTGATGTACGTCATCGAAGGGCCGGCCAACGGGTTCAGCAACATCCCGGCCAGCATGTACTGGGCGGTGGTGACCATGGCCACCGTCGGGTTTGGCGACATCGTGCCGCAGACCGTGCTGGGGCGCTTCGTCACCTCGGTGCTGATCCTCATCGGCTACAGCATCATCGCCGTGCCCACCGGCATCTACACGGCCGAACTGGCCAGCACCATGCGCGAGGCCGAGCTGGCCGCGCGCCGGGATGCACGTGGCTGCCCGCAGTGCGGGCTGGAGGGCCACGAGCCCGACGCGCGCCATTGCCGCAAATGTGGCGGTGTCCTGCCGGATACGTTCAACCAGTAGATCCACGCCATGCGTGGATGAGAGCCCGCGCGGTGCGGATCAACGGTCCGCACCCACCACCTACCACCCACCACCTACCACCCACCCGACCCTCAGCGCATGCGGTTGCTGGTGGTCACCAGGTCGTTGTAAGCGTCCAGGATGTCCGACTGCGCGCCTTCAGGGGCCGAAGTGAGCCTGCTGCCCGAGGCCTTGCGCTCGGCGGCCAGA
The DNA here is from genome assembly GCF_050268705.1 of Stenotrophomonas sp. NPDC077659. Taxonomy (NCBI): domain Bacteria; kingdom Pseudomonadati; phylum Pseudomonadota; class Gammaproteobacteria; order Lysobacterales; family Lysobacteraceae; genus Stenotrophomonas; species Stenotrophomonas sp. NPDC077659. The sequence continues at coordinate 7,762 of NZ_JBNNHG010000006.1, forward strand.
CCTTCAGCGCTGATCGGCTTGCCCTGCTCGAGCCGTTCGATGCCTCGGCCGGCCTTGCGGATAAGGGTGTCGACCGAGCGCTGCACATGGCCCCACATCGGGTCATCCTTGCCCACGCCGGCCGCCTGCATCTCCTTCACCAGCGCCTCATACGCGGCCAGGCGCGCGCGCAGTGCAGCCACGTCCGGGGTATCGCTCTGGAAGGCCACCGCCAGCTGCTTGCCTTCACCCACCAGGCGCAGGTGGTAGTAGGCCGGCGAGCGGCCTTCGCTTTCTTCAATCTGCTTCAGTTGCGCGGCGCGGCGGTCTTCTTCGTTCTTTTCCAGCGCCACGTCCAGCGCGTCACTGGCCTTGAAGAATGCGGCGTAGGCCTGCATCAGCAGCGCATGCTGGGTGCGCATGCCCTCACCGCCGTCGCGACGGAATTCCTCACGGGTGTAGTAACCGTCGGCCTGCTCGATTTTCGCGTACAGGGCCTGGAAGGCCTGCTGGTAATCGCGCACCGGTGCATCCATCGGCGTCGCCGGCATCATCGCCAGCGCATCGGTGAGTGGCTGGCCGCAGAACTCCACGCGGTGCGACAGCACCGTGCCCGGCGAGCGCGGCTGCGCTTCCTTGCCGGTCGGGCCGGCCTGGACATCCTTGATCCAGCCGGTGTAGGTCTCATAGCCCTCGCGGATGGGCTGCTCGACGCCGTTGTAGCAGGCGATGTAGGCATTGACCTTGGCTACGCTGGGATCGGCCAGCGAAGGGCCGGTGGACTTGTTGCAGCCAACCAGGCCGGCCACGGCGCCGAGCAGCAGCACCGGCAGTACACGTACAGAAGTGTTCAATTCAGTTCCTTGCAGATAAAAGAAGAGCGCCGCCTTACTGGCGGTTGCTCTGGAAGACCAGCGAGTTGTATTCCTGCATCAGCTTGCCCGGCGAGCCCTGCGGAGCCATGGTGGTGTTGAGCATGCGCCGTTCGAAATCGCTGTACGGGGTTTTCTGTTCAACCCGTTTCAAGCGCTCCTTGCCCTCGCGGCGGAAATCCTCGGCGGTACGTTCGAAGCTGTTCCAGTCCAGCTTGCCCGGCTCCTGCTCGGCCACCTTGGCATGGGCCTCGTCGGAGATCGCGTTGAACGCATCCAGCCGCCGCCGCGCCTCGGCCACATCGAAGCTGTCTTCGGCCATCAGATCCATCAGCGCCTTTGCGTCGCGCATGATGGCCAGGCGGTAGAAAGTGCGGGTACGGCCTTCCTGCGCTTCCACCTTGGCCAGCTGCGAATCCTGCAGACGGTCGTTCTCGGCATCCAGCGCATGGCTGAACACCTCGCTGGCCTCGACGAAGGTGCCGAACGCCGACATCAGCGGCGCATGCAGCGCCTTGCCACGGGCGAAGCCATCGTCTTCATAGTCATTGCGCTGGTAGTAATCGGCCGCTTCATGGGTGATCGGCTGCAGCGCATGCAAGGCGTCCAGGTAGCCCTGCGCCGCCTTGTCCAGGTCGGGCAGCGACGGCTGCGCGGCAATGGCCTCCGGCAGCGCCTTGTCGCAGCCCTTCAGGTCATCGGCGGTCAGGTCCGGCGGCCCGATCGGGCGCTCTTCGCGACCGGTGGGGCCGGCCGTGGGGTCCTTCATCCAGACCGTGTACGGGCCGATGCCCGAATGGATCGTGCGGTCCACTTCGTTGTAGCACGCGATGTAGCTGTTGAGCTTGCCCATCAGGGCCTGGTCGCTGTCGGTGCCGACAGCGGCCGTTTCGCCTTTGTCGGCATTGGCGGCGGCATCGGCCGGGGCCGCAGGCTTGCCACCGCAGGCAGCCAGGACGACGGACAGCGAAGCAGCCAGGGTGGCCGCGCGAAGCATCGGTGGCATCGGGAAACTTCCTTGTTGGAGTGGGTGATGAAAACGGTTCCAGCCCAGCATTCTACCCAACCTCGGCGGTGGCCATCCTTGACCACCGCCTCAGAAGCGCACGCCGCCGATCAATCCAGGAACAGATCCGGCAGCAACGGCCGCGACGCGTCCACCGCGTACGCGGACAGATCAGTCACCCCCGCTTCGGCCAGCACTTCATCATCGATCAGGAAGCGGCCGTGGAAACCAGCAGCCTCGCGTACCAGCACCGCGTGCGCGGCGTCAGCCATGATCTGCGGCGTGCGGCAACCAGCCGCATCCACGCCGGGAATCATGTTGATCGCATCGGTGGCGATGACGGTACGCGGCCACAGCGCATTGACCGCCACGCCCTGCGGGCCGAATTCAGCGGCAAGGCCAAGGGTGACGAAGCTCATGCCCATCTTGGCCAGCGTATAGCCGGTATGCGGGCCCCACCACTTCGGTTCCAGGCTGGGCGGCGGGGCCAAGGTGAGAATGTGCGGATTGGGCGCCTGCAGCAGGTACGGCAGGCACGCCTGCGCGCACAGGAAACTGCCGCGCGAATTGACCTGCTGCATCAGGTCGAATCGCTTCATCGGCGTATCCAGCGCGCCGCGCAGCCAGATCGCGCTGGCATTGTTGATGAGGATGTCGATGCCACCGAAGGCATCCACCGTGGCGGCCACGGCAGCCTTCACCTGGTCCTCTTCGCGGATGTCGCACTTCAGGGCGAGGCCCTGGCCACCGGCCGCAGTTACCGCTTCGGCGGCGCTGTGGATGGTGCCCGGCAGCTTCGGGTTGGGCACCGACGACTTCGCGGCGATGGCGACGTTGGCGCCGTCGCGCGCCGCGCGTAGGGCGATGGCCAGGCCGATGCCACGCGAGGCACCGGTGATGAAAAGGGTTTTGCCCTGCAGACTGCCCACGTTCCACACTCCAGCGTATGCCATGAGCCGCTAGTATGCCGCGCCGACGCGGAGTTCACCGCGCGTTGACGATACTGGTGCCCCGGTCATACGCACGAGGTACACGCCATGCGCCGTTCCCGCCTGCTGCTGCCTGCCCTGGGCCTGGCCCTGCTCACCGCCTGCCAGGACCGTTCGCCTGAACCCGGCACCGAACCCGCCACGGGGGATGCGCCGGCCGCCAAGGCCGCCGATGGTTCACTGCGCTGGAGCGAGTCGGTGGTCTGGGATGGCGACCTCAACGCGTGCCGCCAGGGCGAGAACAGCGCCACGCGCGCGTGCCTGGCCGAAACGATGAAGTCTGCCGGCGCGAGCGCCGATGCCGTGGCCGCTGCCGAGCAGCTGTCCACCGGCGGCGAGCTGGCCTACGTGACGGCCTGGCATGAACACGATGGCCTGGGCGTGGCCACGGTGGAGTATCCGTTCCGCGCCAACACCAACGAAGGCACGCGCCTGGTGGATGCCGCTGGCAAGCGCATCGATGTCGACGCGGTGCAGCTGGACGACACCCTGCGTGCCGACCCGGGGGTACAGGGCGTGCTGGCCGCGCATCCGCAGGCCACGCCGTTCGCACCCGCACAGGCAGCCGGTACTGCGCCGCTTGATGGCGGCGGCATCCGCCTGCTGTACCGCACGCCGCTGCGCGACTGCCATGCCTGCCCGGATGTCGGCCAGCTGCAGATCGGTTATGACTTCGACGGCAAGCGCAATTTCATCGGCCAGCAGGTGGTGCCGGCGGCGCCGTAGTGCTGCAACGCCGCGTGCCCGCCGGGCACGGCCTTCAATCAGCAGTACGCCTGCACCTGCTTCTTCAGCAGATGCGGCACGATCATCCGATGCACCGGCGCCACTGGCAGCATGTACACGCGCCCGAACACGTTGTGGATATGCACCACGGTGGCCACTTCCAGCACATCGCCCTGCCACTGCAGCGCCAGCTGCACGCGAAGATGGCGGTCGTTGTCTTCCAGCACGATGGCGTCCTGATCCAGCGACTGCAGGGTGAAGATGCCCAGACGCTGGCCGGGATGAGGATCTTCAACAACCTGCACCGCCCGCAACGAGCCCAGATCTTTCATTTCCAGCAGGCGCATGCCGCGGTTGCGCAGCGCCATCAGCCCATCGAACCAGCCGGGAATGGTTGCGGCCATGTCGCGGTAGGCCTGCAGGGCCGAGCGCCCACCACGACGGGTCGTCGCCTGGCAGGCGTGCACGAAACCGGCGCCGGGCAGCTGCGCACGCAGCACGCTGGCCGCGCTCGGTGGCGCGGTCGCGACCTGCGCGGCGGTCACGGCTTCGGCCCCTGCCCTTCGTTGTCTTCCCAATGCAGGATGCGGCGGGTGACGAAGCGGTAGACCGGCTTGCCGGTGGCGAACCACAGCTCGCGCACCCACGAGGTGCGCTTGAGCACGCGCTTCTCCACCGGGGTAAGCGACTCGCGGCAGTACATGCGCTTGTGCTTGAGCAGGTGGCGCAGGTCTTCGCGGGCCAGCAGGCGCATCCAGCGCGAACGCGGGTTGCCGATCACCGCCAGCTGGAAGTCGATCAGCGCCGGGCGGCCGTCCTCGGTCACCAGCCAGTTGGCTTCCTTGGCCAGGTCGTTATGGGCTACGCCCCGCCGGTGCAACTGCTGCAGCAGCCGGCGAGCGGCACGGAACCAGGCCAGATCGCCACGCGGCGGCCGCTGGTACATGGCATCGCCGGCCATGAAGCTTCGGTCGAGATGGCGACCATCCCAGTCCAGCAGCTGGGGCACGTCGGCCATGCCGTGGATGTGCCGCAGCGCGCGTGCTTCGCGGCGGGCCAGCCACCACGCTGGCAGCCGCAACCATAGCGGCGTTGCGCCCAGGTCGCGGCGCACGAAGGGGCCCTGCGGCCCCTGCACGAGCAGGATGCGGCCGAAGCTGTCGGCCTTCAGGGCATGCGTTGGAGCGTCGGTCGGGTGCGGCATGCGCCCATTCTAGGCGATGGTGCCGGTTGCAAACGGTCACCAAGGCGCTGGGAACCAGTCACCTTCACGCCCCTATAATCGGGCGATGGACTCTTCATGGATCGACGCCACCCTCGCGTGGATTGCCGCCCATCCCGTACTCGCGGGCGCGGTTATTTTTCTGATCGCCTTCTGCGATGCGGTCATCATTCTCGGCGCCATCGTGCCGGCACTACCGCTGTTGTTCGCGGTGGGCGTGTTCATCGGCCTGGGCCAGATCTCCGGGCCGTATGCGGTGGCCGCGGCGGCGCTGGGGGCGTTCGCCGGTGATGGCATCAGTTACTGGATCGGCCGCCGCTGGGGCGACCGCCTGCGCGGGGTCTGGCCGTTCAGCCGCTACCCGCAGCTGCTGGACCGCGGCGAGAACCTGTTCCGCCGCAATGCCTTCAAGAGCATCCTGATCGCGCGCTATGTCGGGGCCATCCGGCCGTTCGTGCCGGCCATCGCCGGCATGCTGAAAATGCCGGCCAGCCGCTACGTGCAGGCCAGCGGCATCGCCAGCCTGTCCTGGGCGGTGCTGTTCCTGGCCCCGGGCTGGATCCTCGGCGAGGCCTATGACGCCGTCGCTGCCGTTGCCGGCCGCCTGGTGGTGGTGGTCGGCCTGCTGATGGTCATCCTCGGCCTGGTCTGGGCCATCGTGCTGTACGGCTACCGCTGGTCAGCGGCGCGCATGGACCACTGGCTGGCGCGCCTGCTGGACTGGTCCAACCGCCACCCCACGCTGGGCCGCTACACGGTGGGCGTGCTCGACCCAAAGCGCCGTGAATCGGTGCCGCTGGCGATGCTGGCGCTGATGCTGCTGTTGCTGGGCTGGGGCTGGTTCGCACTGCTGACCGTAGTGGTCGCCCATGGCGAACCGCTGGCCATCGATCTGCTGGTGCACCAGGCCATGCTGGCCCTGCGCAACCCGCTGGCCGACTACCCGATGGCGGCACTGGCCTCGCTGGGCGCCTGGCAGGTGCTGATGCCGGCTACCGCCGCGGCCATGGGCTACCTGGTGTGGCGCCGGCGCTGGATGGCCGCCGCGCACTGGCTGGCCGCACTGGCCTTCGGCCTGGCCCTGACCAAGCTGCTGGGCGCCACCGTGGACGTGGTGCGCCCGCTCGATGCCAGCAGCGGCTTCGGCTTCCCGTCGGTATCGGTGACCATGGCCACCATCACCTTCGGCTTCTTCGCGGTACTGATCGCCCGCGAAATGCCCGGCCGCACCCGCGTCTGGCCGTACCTGGTGTCGGGCATCGTAGTCAGCCTGATCGGCTTCTCGCGCCTGTACCTGGGCGCGCACTGGCTCAGCGACGTGGTCGGCGGCATGCTGTTCGGCACGTTCTGGCTGCTGGTGCTGGGCATTGCCTACCGCCGCCGCTTCAACCGCTCGTTCTGGGTGAAGCCGGTGGCGTGGCTGTTCTACGGCGTCTTCGCGGTGGCGGCGATGTGGTACGCGCCGCGCAACATTCCGGTGAAGCTGGAGCGATTTGAACCGGCACTGCCGGCACCGCAGGCCATCGACATGCAGGCCTGGTGGCAGCACGACTGGGCCACGCTGCCGGCGCGCCGCAACGAGTTCGACGATGACCAGCGCTGGCCGCTGGACGTGCAGGTGGCCGGCCCGTTGGCGCCGCTGCAGGCGCAGCTGGAAGCACGTGGCTGGACCGTGCAGGCACAGGCCGGTTGGGAAGAAGCGCTGCTGATGCTGGACAAGAATACGGGCGCCGACGACCTGCCGGTGCTGCCGGCCACGCTGGACACGCGCGTGGAAGCGCTGCTGATGGTGCGCCAGGGGGCAAAGCCGGATGAGCGTTACGTGCTGCGCCTGTGGCCGGCACCGGGCCAGCTGCAGCCGGGCAACGTGCCACTGTGGCTGGGCAGCGCGCAGACGCTGCGCTACGAGCGCCACTTCGAGTGGATCGGCATGTGGCACCCGTTGCGCGGCATCGACCCGGCATTCAATGCGGTGAAGGACGCCGTGCAGGGCATGCCGCAGCACGAAGACGTGCATGCCGAAACCGGGTTACCGGTGCTGCGGTTGAAGACGCAGCCGTGATGGATCGCCGGGCATGGCCCGGCGCTACCGGAACGTGCGGAGCCGAGCATGGGCTCGGCTCTACAGTAGATCCACGCCATGCGTGGATGGCCGTTCCCGTAGATCCACGCCATGCGTGGATGG
>NZ_JBNNHG010000006.1:14837-59887 GCF_050268705.1 Stenotrophomonas sp. NPDC077659
GCCATGCGTGGATGGCCGTTCCCGTAGATCCACGCCATGCGTGGATGGCCGTTCCCATAGATCCACGCCATGCGTGGATGGCCGTTCCCATAGATCCACGCCATGCGTGGATGGCCGTCCCCGTAGATCCACGCCATGCGTGGATGGCGCTTACGGCATCCAGCCCAACAACTGCTGCAGGCGCTGATGCGGGTCGTCCATCTGCAGCAGCTGCAGGCGCTGCCGCTCGGCCAGCGGCAGCAGTTCGGCCAGCCGCCAGCCGACCCAGCTGGCCTGGTCCAGCAGCGCCGGGCTGGCCGGCGCGTAGGCCTCGCCGGCCTGTTCGATGATGTGCCCCAGCACCGTGGCCAGCAGCGCATGCTGCGGCTTCAGTTCGTCATCGGGGTCTTCTTCGCACCAACGCACGTCGGCCACGACCAGGCCGTTGTCACGTACGCGGGTACGCTCGACATGGAAACGACGCGTGCCACGCAGGCGCAGCTGCAGAACACCATCGGCGCCGACATCGAAATCCTCGATGCGTACCTGTACGCCGAAGGCCGCTGGTGTGGCCGGCTCCCCCACCTCCTGTCCTTCCAGGATCAGGCAGACGCCGAAGCCTTCGCCGTTGCGGCCGGTATCGCGCACCAGGTCCAGGTAGCGGCATTCGAACACCCGCAGGCCGACCGCCGCGCCGGGTACCAGCGCGGTGTGCAGCGGGAACAGCGGCAGCGACACGTCGCTGCTCATCGCGCCTGCAGGGCGGCGAGGAAGCGGCGCGGTGCGCCGTCGAAGCCACCGTTGGACATGAACACCACGTGGTCGCCGCTGCGCACGCTGGACTGCAGCTGCGCCAGCAGTGCGTCGGTGTCGGGCACGGCATGGGCCTGGCCGCGCACGGCGGCGATCACTGCCGCTGCATCCCAGGCCAGTTCCGGCCGGTGCAGGAACACCACCTCATCGGCCAGCGCCAGCGACGGCGCCAGTGCCTGCGCGTGTGCGCCCAGCCGCATCGAATTGCTGCGTGGCTCCATCGCCACCACGATGCGCGCCTGCCCGACCTTGGCGCGCAGGCCATCCAGGGTGGTCGCGATCGCCGTGGGGTGGTGGGCAAAGTCGTCGTAGACGGTGATGCCGTCGTGGCTGCCGATCACTTCCATGCGGCGCTTGACGCTGCGGAAGCGGGCCAGCGCCGGGATTACCTCGGCCGGGGCCACGCCCACCGCATGTGCGGCGGCCAGTGCGGCCAGGCCGTTGAGTACGTTGTGTCGGCCCAGCAGCGACCAGTGCACATCACCCAGCGCCTGCCCGCGGTGATGCACGCGGAAGGCGCTGCCATCGGCGGCCAGCAGCTCGGCATGCCATTCCAGCGACGGGTCGAAGCCGAAGCGCTCGACCGGGGTCCAGCAGCCCATCTGCAGCACCTTGGCCAGGTGCGCGTCCTCGCCATTGACGATCAGGCGGCCGCGCGCGGGCACCGTGCGCACCAGGTGGTGGAACTGGCGCTCGATGGCTTCCACGTCCGGGAAGATGTCGGCGTGGTCGTATTCGAGGTTGTTGAGGATGGCCACCAGCGGCCGGTAGTGCACGAACTTGCTGCGCTTGTCGAAGAAGGCGGTGTCGTACTCATCGGCCTCGACCACGAACTCCCGGCCCTGGCCCAGGCGGGCGGACACGCCGAAATCCTCGGCCACGCCGCCGATCAGGAAGCCCGGCGAACGCCCGGCACTTTCCAGCAACCAGGTGAGGATGGTGGTGGTGGTGGTCTTGCCATGGGTGCCGGCCACGGCCAGGGTGTCGCGGCCCGGCAGCACCTGCTCGGACAGCCACTGCGCGCCGGAAATGTAGCGCTGGTCAGCGTCAAGCACGGCTTCCACGGCAGGGTTGCCGCGCGACAGGGCGTTGCCGATCACCACCTCGGCGGTGTCCGGCGGCACGCTGTCGGCGCGGTAGCCCTGGTCCAGGACGATGCCCAGCTGCTCCAGCTGGGTGGACATCGGCGGATAGATGGCCTGGTCGCTGCCGCTGACCGTATGGCCCAGTTCCCGCGCCAGGGCCGCCACGCCGCCCATGAAGGTGCCGGCGATTGCAAGGATATGTACGCTGCTCATGACCGGAGATTGTGACCGATCAAGGCTGTATAGGGCCATTGCCAGCGGCCTGGGTCAGACAAGTCCTACACCGCTTGTGAGAAAACTCCAATCGGCTGTAAGGGATATCCCGATAGCGCAGGTATGTGAACCCGTACACAATTCAGCATGCCAGCCGCAGTACCCGAACCGGTCCTACTCCCCAAGAGGCCATCCCCAAGGGAGCTCATGCTGCGGAGCCCTGAGCAAGCTCATCGCTGGCACCTATGAAACGAAACAGGCCTGGTCCGCAAGGACCAGGCCTGTTTCGTTGTACCGCTACGGTGGCCGGCGCGCGGCCGGCCGACCGCCATCAACCCTTGATCGCCGCCAGGATGCGGGCTTCGATCTCGTCCAGCTCACCGACGCCATCGACGCGGGCCAGGGTGCCACGGCCGGCGTAGAAATCGACCACCGGGGCGGTCTGGTCGTTGTAGACCTGCAGGCGCTGGCGCACCGCTTCGGGGTTGTCATCGGCGCGACCCTGTTCCTGCGCGCGGCCGGCGATGCGCTCGACCAGCAGCTCGGTGGCCACGACCAGCTGCACCACCGCGTCCAGCGGCTGGCCGATTTTGGCCAGCAGGGCGTCCATCGCATTGGCCTGGGCCACATTGCGCGGGTAGCCATCCAGAATGAAGCCCTTGGCGACATCGGCCTGGGTCAGGCGCGATTCCAGCATGCCCAGCAGGATGTCATCGGACACCAGGTTGCCGGCATCCATCACCGCCTTGGCCTGCTTGCCCAGCTCCGAGCCCGCGGCGATTTCCGCGCGCAGCATGTCACCGGTCGAAATATGGGCGATGCCCAGCTTTTCCTTCAGGCGCGTCGCCTGCGTCCCCTTGCCCGAACCGGGCGGTCCCAACAGAACCAATCGCATTGACCTGACTCCAACGTGTTGAAAACAAAGAAGGTTAGCGCACCGGACGGACCGGTATCGCTGCACCGCAATAGCGCCACTTTAGCGCATCCGGGTAATGTCACTGCAATGTCCCCCTCCCAGAGCAGGTAGAAGCATGCGCAACGGTACCCTCCTCTACGCCCAGTCCGGCGGCGTCACCGCGGTCATCAACGCGACGGCGGCGGCGGTCATCGAGCAGGCCCGGGCCAAGGGCATCAAGGTCCTGGCCGCCCGCAACGGCATCCTCGGCGCCCTGCGCGAGGAGCTGATCGACACCAGCAAGGAGAGTGCCGCTGCCATCCGCGCCCTGGCCCACACCCCGGGCGGTGCCTTCGGTTCGTGCCGGGTCAAGCTGAAATCGCTGGAGGCTGACCGTGCCCGATACGACCGCCTGCTGGACGTGCTGCGCGCCCACGACGTGCGCTGGTTCCTCTACAACGGCGGCAACGACTCGGCCGACACCGCACTGAAGGTCTCGCTGCTGGCCAAGGCGTCCGGCTACGACCTGACCTGCATCGGCGTGCCCAAGACCATCGACAATGACCTGGCGGTGACCGACACCTGCCCGGGCTTCGGTTCAGCCGCCAAGTACACTGCGGTCTCCGTGCGCGAAGCGGCGCTGGACGTGGCGGCGATGGCCGAGACCTCTACCCGCGTCTTCATCTACGAGGCGATGGGCCGCCACGCCGGCTGGCTGGCCGCTGCGGCCGGCTTGGCCGGCAACGGCGAGGACGAGGCCCCGCACATCATCCTGCTGCCCGAGCGCGCTTATGACGAGGCCGCCTTCCTGGCCAAGGTCAAGGCCGTGGTGGAACGCGTGGGCTACTGCGTGGTGGTGGCCTCCGAAGGCATCGCCACTGCCGATGGCCGCTTCGTCGCCGATGCCGGTGGCGGCAAGGATTCCTTCGGCCATTCGCAGCTGGGCGGCGTTGCCGCACACCTGGCCGGGCGGGTCAAGGACCAACTGCGCCTGAAGGTGCATTGGGCCCTGCCCGACTACCTGCAGCGCTCGGCCAGGCACCTGGCCAGCAGGACCGACTGGGAACAGGCGCAGGCAGTGGGCAAGGCCGCCGTGCGGCTGGCACTGAAGGGCCAGAACGGGGTGATGCCGGTGATCGTGCGCAGCAGCGATGTGCCCTATCGCTGGAAGATCGAGGCCGCGCCGCTGGCGAAGATCGCCAACCACGAGAAGAAGATGCCCGCCGGCTTCATCCGCCGCGATGGCTTCGGCATCACCGCCAAGGCGCGCGCCTACCTGTCGCCGCTGATCAAGGGCGAGGCACCTCTACCCTATGGCACTGACGGCCTGCCGAAATATGTCACGCTGAAGAACGTGGCGGTGAAGCAGAAGCTGCCCGCGTTCGAAGGCTGAAAGCCAGTGCCGACCAAGGCAGGCTCCAGTAGATCCACGCCATGCGTGGATGTGGCATCAAGTGCCGACCAACGGTCGGCACCCACCTGCAATCAATGGCAGGCTTTGCCTTCCACCTGCAGTTGCGCGGCGAACATCGTCACCTGCGGGATCCTGCCGGCGGCCGCCTGCTTCTTCGCGTCTTCCAGATAGATGCGCGACTGGCCCTGCCCATCCAATGCCTGGGTGTTGCTTACCGGCAGGCGCCACACCCGCACCACCGCCTGTTGGGCCGGGCACGCGGCGCTGGGCACGCGGATCACGTCGTTGAGCTTCCAGCCCTTGTCGGCACTCGGCTGGGCCTTGGTGTAGTCGACGAAGCGCGCGCGTGGCTGGCATTGTTCGCTGGTGCGCACTGCAGAGAAGCGATACGGCTCGGCGGCCTGACCGGTGAATGCACCCTCCAGGCGCGCACACGCCTCGGGGATCTGTCGCAGCGTGTGCACCGCGCCCACCGCCTGTGGTGCACCGACGGCGCGCTGCAGCTCAGGGGTTTCCGCAGCGACGGCCGGCAACGCCGGGGCCAGCGCGGCAAGCATCAGCAGGGACAGACGCATGGGGGATCTCCTTCAGGACTGTGCGCAGGCTTGCAGAGATTGGCTTAACGGGGTGCAAAGGTCTGTGGCTCTCAAAGCATGCCCATGGACCGGCGGCGGGTCCCGCGCGCATGGCGATGCGTTCATCTGGAGGGCGCCCACGGGTCATGCGGCGCGGCCCGGCGCTACCATCCGGTCGCGGACGGACGCATACTGCGGCCACCAGGGAATGCTGAACACCGCCATACGTCGGACGACCGCCTCGGTCGGTACGGGTTGGTTGCAAGCTGCAGCCCGTCGTCCCCCTCGTGGTGCCGTTCATCGCCACTGGATGCTCACCATCCATTCTGCGGAGGGGTCTGATGCTGGAACGTCATGGGCTGTCACTGGCGCTGGGCTGCGCCATTCTCGCGATCCTGTTCGGAATCGTCTCGGCGCGCTGGATCCTGCGCCAACCCACCGGCAATGAACGCATGGTCGCCATTGCTGCGGCGATCCAGGAAGGCGCGCGTGCTTACCTCAACCGCCAGTACCTGACCATCGGCGTGGCCGGCGTGGTGTTGTTCGTACTGGTCGGCATCTTCCTCAGCTGGTATACGGCAATCGGTTTCGCGGTCGGCGCAGTGCTGTCCGGTGCTGCCGGCTACATCGGCATGAACGTCTCGGTACGCGCCAACGTACGCACCGCCGAGGCCGCACGCCATGGCATCAGCGCGGCGATGGACGTCGCCTTCCGCGGCGGTGCCATCACCGGCATGCTGGTGGTCGGGCTGGGCCTGCTGGGCGTGGCCGGCTACTACGCACTGCTGCTGCGTCTGGGCCTGCCGATGGAACAGGCGCTGCATGCACTGGTCGGATTGGCGTTCGGTTCCTCGCTGATCTCGATCTTCGCACGGCTGGGCGGGGGCATCTTCACCAAGGGCGCTGACGTCGGTGCCGACCTGGTGGGCAAGGTGGAAGCCGGCATTCCCGAGGACGACCCGCGCAACCCGGCAGTGATCGCCGACAACGTCGGTGACAACGTCGGCGACTGCGCCGGGATGGCGGCCGATCTGTTCGAGACCTATGCGGTCACTGTCATCGCCACGATGCTGCTGGGCAGCCTGATGCTGAGCGAAGCCGGCGCCAATGCGGTGCTGTATCCGCTGGTGCTCGGCGGGGTGTCGATCATCGCCTCGATCATCGGCGCGCTGTTCGTCAAGGTAAAGCCCGGAGGCTCGATCATGGGCGCGTTGTACAAGGGGGTGATCGTGTCCGGCGTGCTGGCGGCCATTGCGTTCTATCCGATCACCACCGGGTTGATGAACGACAACGTGCATGGCCCCCTGGCGCTGTACGGCTGCGCGCTGATCGGCCTGGTGCTGACCGGTCTGATCGTGTGGATCACCGAGTACTACACCGGCACCCAGTACACGCCGGTGCAGCACGTGGCGCAGGCATCGACCACCGGCCACGGTACCAACATCATCGCTGGCCTGGGCATCTCGATGAAATCCACCGCACTGCCGGTGGTGGCTGTGTGCGCGGCGATCTGGGGCGCCTATGCACTGGCCGGCCTGTACGGCATCGCCATCGCCGCCACCGCGATGCTGTCGATGGCCGGCATGATCGTGGCGCTGGATGCCTACGGCCCCATCACCGACAATGCCGGCGGCATCGCCGAGATGGCCGAGCTGCCTTCAGACATCCGCGACATCACCGATCCGCTGGACGCAGTGGGCAACACCACCAAGGCGGTGACCAAGGGCTATGCCATCGGCTCGGCAGCGCTGGCGGCGCTGGTGCTGTTCGCCGATTACACCCACAACCTGCAGGCCGCCAACCCCGGCCAGGAGTTCCGCTTCGACCTCAGCGACCACACGGTCATCATCGGCCTGCTGATCGGCGGCCTCATTCCCTACCTGTTCGGCGCGATGGCGATGGAAGCTGTCGGACGTGCCGCCGGAGCAGTGGTGGAGGAAGTGCGACGCCAGTTCCGCGAGATCCCCGGCATCATGCAGGGCACCGGCAAGCCGCAGTACGACAAGGCGGTGGACATGCTGACCCGCTCGGCGATCCGCGAAATGATCGTGCCTTCGCTGCTGCCGGTGGCGGTGCCGGTGGTGGTCGGCCTGTTGCTGGGGCCGCGTGCGCTGGGCGGCCTGCTGATCGGCACGATCGTCACCGGCCTGTTCGTGGCCATTTCAATGACCACCGGCGGCGGTGCCTGGGACAACGCCAAGAAGTACATCGAAGACGGCCACTTCGGCGGCAAGGGCAGCGAGGCGCACAAGGCTGCGGTGACCGGCGATACCGTCGGCGACCCGTACAAGGACACCGCCGGCCCGGCGATCAATCCGCTGATCAAGATCATCAACATCGTGGCGCTTCTGCTGGTGCCGTTGCTGTAGATCCACGCGGCGGGGCCAGAGCCTGTTCCCTGCGGAACGGGATCCGGCCCGGCTGCCGCCGCACAGGCAGCCGAGCATGGCATCGGCTCTACAAGAGCAGTCGAGCAGGCTCGACGCTACAAAAAGCCGTCAACGCCCGCGCAGGTAGAACGCTACCGGCACCATCACCTCCACCGGGTCGCCGGGCACCTCGGCCGGCGGCACCGGCACCGGGCTGGCGCGCTGCACGGTGTCCAGCGTTTCCTGGTCGAGCAGGGCGAAGCCGCTGCCGCGTTCGATGCGTGGACTGGACACGCGCCCGTCGCGGTACACGGCAAACCGCACATACACCACGCCCTGCTGGCGCAGCCGCTCGGACTGGCGCGGATAGCGGCGGTGCTGCTGCAGATGGCCCAGCAGCAGGCCCTGCCAGCTCGCATTGGCGCGGCTGCGCTCGCCCGCAGTGGTCTGTTGCGCCGCATAACGGTTCGAGGCTTCGGCGGCCACCTCCGGCGGTGCCGTGGTGCGGTCGACCGTGGCGTCGGCGCTGTCCTGCTCGGCGCTGGCCGGCACCGGCGGCTTCGGCACAAGGTCGCCCTTCGGCTGCGGTGGCACCTTCGGCGCGGGCACCTGCTCGGGCACGCTCTCGCGACGCTGCTGCTCCTGCTGCAGGGGGCCGGTCGGCAGCGCACGCGGCGGTGCCGGCGGTGCCTGCGCGGCGGGTGCCAGCTCCAGCATCAGCGCCGCGGGCGGGGCCACGGCAGCCACCGGCGCAGCGCGCGCATGCCACCACCACACCACACAGACCAGCAGCGCGTGTGCCAGCAGCACGATCGCCAGGCTGGTCGCCCAGCGCCGCAGCGTGCTCATCGCGCGCCCTGCTCCAGTCCCACCAATGCCACCTTCAGGTAACCCGCCGCACGCAGGGCATCGAGGGCCGCCATCAGGTCGCCATACGGCACGCGCTGGTCGGCGCGCAGATAGATGCGCTGCTGCGCATCACCGTGCGTGGCCGACTGCAGTGCAACACCCAGCCCATCGCGCGGCACCGGCTGTTCGCCCACGCGCAGCGACAGATCGGCCTGCACGGTCACATACACCGGGGCCTGTTCGCTGGGCGTGGCCTGCGCGCTGCTGGCCGGCAGCTGCACAGGCACCGAGACGGTGGCCAGCGGCGCGGCCACCATGAAGATGATCAACAGCACCAGCATCACATCGATGAAGGGTGTGACATTGATCTCGTGCGCCTCTTCGGGCGTGTCATCGCGGTCGGATGCGGTCCTGATCGCCATGGTCGTCGCTCAGTGCACCGCGCGCAGGGCGCTGGCCGGTGCGCGCGTGGCGGCACGATCAAGATCACGCGAGACCAGCTGCTGCACGGCCGCCGAAAGATCACCCAGCAGCCCGCGCAATCCCGCCAGCACACGGCTGAAGTGGTTGTAGACCAGCACCGCTGGAATCGCCGCGACCAGCCCCAGCGCGGTGGCCAGCAGCGCCTCGGCGATGCCCGGTGCAACCACGGCCAGGTGGGTGGTGTTGCTGTGCGCGATGCCGATGAAGCTGTTCATGATGCCCCACACGGTGCCGAACAGGCCCACGAACGGGGCGACCGCACCGATGCTGGCAAGCACACCGATGCCACGCCGCTGCATGCGGGCGGTTTCCAGTTCCAGCCGGTCAAGACGCGAAGCAACCCGGTCTTTGATGCCATCGCGACACGCCAGATCCTGCGACAGCCGCAGTTCGCTGCGGGCCGCGTGCAGCATTGCGGCGGCAGTGCCTTCGGCGAGCACGGCATCCACATCGTCAACCGGCAGGCTGGGTGTCTCCAGCAACCGCGCACGCGCCGCACGCAGCGCGCGCGCGTGGCGCGACAACTCCCAGCCCTTGGCCAGCAGCACGGTCCAGGTGGCCAACGACGCGGCGGCCAGCGCGATCATCACCGCCTTGACCACCACATCGGCGGCCAGATACATGCCCCACGGCGTCAGCGCGGGCGTAGCCAGGGGCGTGAGGTCAGCAGGCAGCATCGTCGGGGGTTCCATCAGCATCGGAGGGAGACGCGCGGCGTCGCGCCGCACGCGTTTCGGCATCGCCCAGGTCCACCAGCGGCGTGGGGTCGAGCCGGGGTGCCGGCCGGCTCAGCACATAGCCGGCACTGACCGCAAAGAACAGGCCCACGCCCAGCAGCAGCCGCCAGGAGGGCTGCGCGCCCCAGTAGAACAAGGCGAAACCTACGGCCATGCCGACGCTGGCGAAGACCTTGCCCTTGTGCGATACCGCCCCTTGCTCACGCCACAGGCGCAGCGGGGGGCCATAGCGCGGATGGGCCAGCAGGCGCTGTTCGAACGTCGGCGAACTGCGGGCGAAACAGCCCACCGCCAGGATCAGAAAGATGGTGGTGGGCATCACCGGCAGCAGCGCGCCGATCACACCCAGTCCGACCATCAGCCAGCCCAGCGCGAACCAGAGCCAGCGCATCAGCGGCGGCCGCTCATGCGCCGAATTCCACTTCGACGTGGCCGTGCACGCTGCGGAAAGCCGCGTCGGCAGCGTCGATCACCTGCTGTTCCTGTTCGGCCGACAGCGGCACCGCGTCCAGCGCCGCGGTGAATTCGCGCCAGTGGCGCGCGGCACCATCGGGGTGCGCGGCCAGGTGGCGGGCACCGAAATCACGGTCCAGGCCCAGTGCGGCGGCCATCTTGTAGAGCACGGTGCCGCCCAGATTGGAGCCTTCGGCCACGTACAGCCAGCCCAGCGCGGCCGGCAGCGGCAGGTCCGCCTCCAGCGGGGCGATGTCCTGCCCCGGCAGAGTCTGTTCCAGGTCCTGCAGGTCGCTGCGGACCTGGGGCAGACGACGGCGTTCGTGCAGTGACGGCAGCAGCTGGTCCAGCGCCGGGCTGGCGTACAGCGCGTCGATGCTGCGGTGGAAGCGGTACTGCACGCGCAGGAAGCGGGCGAAGTTGCCACGGTCGGCGAAGATGTCGCCGGCCATGATGCGCTTGTCGAGGGCACCATGGCTGTCACGGGTGGCGGCCTTCAAGCGCACGCTGCGGCTGTCGTCGGGGGAAGTTGTTGCGGTCATCGGGAAGTGCCAGGGGAAGCGTCGGTGATGAGACGTACCGCGAGGGGCTTCCCCCAAGGCGGCATGCGTTGATAATGCAGCTTACCTTTCCCCTGCCAGGCAGTTTCAGATGATCACCACCGAACCGAGCATGACCAACCTGTTCCTGCAGCTGGGGCTGGACGCCGGCGCTGAGGCCATTGCCCGGTTCATCGCCGACCACCAGCTGCCCACCGAAGTGGCCGTGGCCGATGCCCCGTACTGGAGCGATGCACAGCGGCAGTTCCTGGCCGAATCGCTGCAGGCCGATGCGGCCTGGAGCACGGTGGTGGACGAGCTGAATGAAGCGCTGCACGAGGAAGCGGTGAAGGCTGCGACCGGGCGCTGAGCACGGAATTGGTAACGCCAGGCATGGCCCGGCGCTACGGTTTCTGCTGCGTGATCCGCCGGGCGTGGCCCGGCGCTACCGTTTCCGCTGCGTGATCCGCCGGGCATGGCCCGGCGCTACCGGTCTGTCAGTAGATCCACGCCATGCGTGGATGGCCGGTCAATACTTCCAGGTCAACGCCAGGCGCGCGGTGCGGCCCGGGGCCGGCATCACGCCCAGGGCAAGCGGGTCCAGGTAGTAGCGGTCGGTCAGGTTGTCGACGTTGGCTTCCACCGACAGCTGGTCGTTGAAGCTCCAGCTGGCGAACACGTCCACCAGGGTGGTCGGCCGGTACAGCTGCTGGATCGCCGACAGGCCGACGTTCCATTCCTTGTCCAGCTTGCTGATCGGCCCGGCGTTGTGGACCACGCGGGTACCGAAGGTCAGCCGCTCGTCGAACAGGCGTGAACCCGCGGTCAGGTTGACCATGTAGCGCGGCGGGTTCTGCGTGTTGGAGTACGACCCCTCGAAGCCACCGTCGACGCAGTCGGGCGTGTTGGCCAGTTCTTCGATCCTGCGCTGCGCGCCATAGGCACGACGCTCGGCGGCGATATCCGGCGCGCAGGTCTTGGCCTTGAAGTAGTAGTGGGCCGAAAGATCGGCGAACAGCGTGCCGCTGTCATAGCTGGACTGGAACTCCAGGCCCGACACCTTGAACCGGTCGACGTTGCGGATCAGGCCGGCCGACAGCGTGCGGTAGTCGCGGGTAATCAGGTCGTCGATGCGGGTATCGAAGTAGGCCAGCTTCAGCGCCAGGCGATCGCCGGCGGTGAACAGGTCATGGTGGAGGGTGCTGGCACCGAGTTCCCAGCTGCGCGCACGCTCGGGCTTCAGTTCGGATACCGGCTTGGCTGCCGTGAACAGGCCCAGGGTGGTCTCGAAAAGGCTCGGCAGCTTGGTGCCTTCGGCATACTTCAGGTAGACCATGCTGTCTTCGCTGAAGCGGAAGGCGACGCTGGCGGTCGGCGAGAACGCGCTGTCGCGGCGACGGATCGGCGTGGACCAGGTCCAGCTGACCGGCACTTCCAGGTCTTCGGCATCATCGGCGTCGTAGAAATTCCATCCCGCGATGTCGGCCACCGTGCCCCGCTCATAGGGCGAGGCCAGCAGCGAAGCCTGGGTGAATTCACCGTTGGCATCCGGGTACCAGTTCAGCAGCGCGATGCGCTTGGCACGCCACGCCGGCAGATTGGGATCGCCGTTGAGCAGTTCGGTGTAGCGGTACTGGCCCTTCACCTCGTACTGGTCCGGGGTGGCCAGGCGGTTGCGGTCGTGCACGTCCACGCGGTTCCAGCGGCCCCCGGCCTGCACTTCCCAATGTTCGTCCGGCGCCCACTTCAGCGACGCCACGGCACTGTATTCCTTGCGCTCGGCGTTGCGCAGGAAGCGGTTGTTGACCAGGTCGTCGTGCATGATCGGCGCGGAGCTGCCCGGCGCGATGTCCTCATCGCTGTAGGACAGGCCGTAATCCAGGGTGAAGCGGCCCGCCTCGGTGTCGAAGATGGACGTGTTGCTGGCATCCAGGCCGAAGCGCTTCTGCCGCAGCGGGTTGCGGTAGGCGTCCTTGTAGCCGGGGTTGCCGCTGAAGCTCGGTGCGTCGTACCACTCGGTGCGACGGTCGTAGTACCACGGGGTGATGCCGGTCAGGCTGTTGTACATCACGCTGTCGGCGTCGGTGTACCAGGCGTTGATGCGCAGGTCGACCTTGTCGCTGTCCGGGTTGAAGCGGTAGCGCGCGCTGTAGCTGTCCATGTCGACGTGCCCCGGGTCCCACTGCGGCACGCGGTCGCGGTCCACGCGGATGATCTGCGAGGCCATGATCTCGCCGGCCGTGCCTTCATAGCGACGGTAGCCCAGTTCCAGGGTCTGCGCATCATCGATGCGCCAGGTGCCCTTGAGCAGCGCCGACTTCGACCGCGAGGACGTGTTGAACACCTCGGTCTGCGGCGGGTTCAGCGGCGCCAGAGTGCGACGGGTCTGCGGAAAGTCGTCGTAGCCGTGCTTGCCGGAAAAGTAGTTGCCGTTGTCGCGGTACGCATAGGCGGCAACCAGATCGAAACGATCCCAGTGGCCGGCCGCAGCGACGTTGAAGAACTGGCTGCCGGTGGCGTCGCGGTGGGTGCGCGGTGCAGCGTCATAGCCCGGCAGGTTGTTGGCACTGCCGTTGGCCAGGCCACCACGCACGCGCACGCCGACATCGCGGCCCTCGCGCAGGACGTCATCGACGTTCAGCGTTTCCATTTCCACCACGCCGCCGATGCCACCAGACGCGTTGGCCTGCAGGCTGGGGCCCTTGGTGATGGTCAGCCGCGAGATCAGGTCCGGGTCCAGATAGGTACGCTGCGACTGGCCGGCGTAGCCACGGTAGGTGTCCATGCTCGACTGGCCGCCATCGATGATGACCGGTACGCGGCTCTGGCCCTGGATGCCACGGATGTTGACGTCGAAGCCGTTGCCCACGCGCGGGTCACCGGCGGTGACGCCCGCGATGCCCTTGACGATGTCGCCATTGGAGGTGCCGCGGAAGCGTTCCAGCTGGGTGCGGGTGATCGTGGTGGTCGAACCGACGCTGCGGTAGCTGTCGAGCAGCCGCGCTTCATCGCTGACCGCACCACCTTCGATGTGCTCGCCGGACACGCTGAGCGTGTCGGTGACGATGACGCCGCTGCCAGCCTGGGCCGGCGCCGCTTCCAGGGTGACCGCATCGTTGCCGACGCGGCGCGCGACCAGGCCACTGCCCTGCAGCAGGCGCGACAGGGCATCACTGGCCGACAGCGTGCCGGTAACCGCCTGCGAGGTGACGCCGTTGCCGAGGGTGGCCGGATAGGCGACCTGTACGCCGGACTGGCGCATGTAGGTGCGTAGTGCGGCATCCAGCGGCTGGGCGGGAATGTCGAAGCGCAGCAGGGCGGCAGGTGCGGCCGTGCTGGACTGGGCCAGAACGGTCGGGGCGGTGCTGGCCAGGCCGGCGGCCAGCAGGGCGACGCACAGATGGGACGGGCGCGGCGCGCGGCCCGGACGACGGAAGTCGGACATGGGAAACCTGTGAGGGGAACGGAGCCGCAGGCGCGGCGTCATCCGCGCAGGCGCGGACACAACGACGTACGTGGCGGCGGCGGGTACGTTCGTGGGGTAAGACGAATGGGGTGGGCGCAACCCCAAGGCAGATTCACCGATTACGTGCGATGCGTGCGGCTCATCCACGCATGGCGTGGATCTACCGGTGGACGATGGCCACGCCGAGCGGCAGGCGGGTTACCTGCAGGCCAGCGGTGGCCGCCAGGGCATCAAGCGCCTGTTCCGGCTGGTCGATGCGCAGCGCGGCGCTGACCGCCGGCAGTCCCGACAGATCACCGCGCACGAAGGTCGGCCCACGCCGGTAGCGGCCCACATCGCGTACCGCATCGACCACGGTTGCCTCGTCCAGCAGCAGTTCCCCCTGGCGCCAGGCACCGACGCGGTCGGCGGCCACATCCGCCAGGCGGGTCACCCCGCTGTGCGCGCCATACATCGCGCGCTGGCCCACCTGTAGATAGGTCCATCCGCCATCCATCGGATTGGCCACACGCACACAGCCCTGCCCCACTTCGGTTTCCACCGTATCGCCGTGGCGGGCAACGGTGAACGCGGTGGAGATGTCTTCGACCACGCCGTTGCCGGCGGCCACGCTGAAACGCCGCTGCGCATCGGCGGTCACCTCGAACCAGGCACGGCCCCGCAGCAACTGGATGCGGCGCGCATGGGCATCGAAACGCACGGCAATCGCGCTGTCGGCGTCCAGTACCGCGCGGCTGCCGTCGGGCAACTGCACGACCTGCACATGGTGGTTGCTGCGATGGTCGGCCTGCAGGCGCAGCCAGGCATCCGGCCAGGCCACCAGCAGTGCCACCACGGCGGCGGCAGCGGCGGCCCAGCGCAGGTTACGCCGGCGCGGGCGACCCGCCGCTGGCGACGACGCCACTGCGGTGGCTGGCGCCAAGGGCGAGGGCCCGAGGCTGCGCCACAGCCGGCGCTCGTGTTCGAAGGCACGACGATGGGCCGGCTGGGCCAGCCAGTGCTCGAAGGCCTGCATGCCTGCATCGCTGTGCTCGCCCGAGGCCAGGAACACGACCCAGGCCCGGGCCTGTTCCGCCACGGGGTCATCTGCGTGGGCGCTGGTGGGGAAGTGCGGGCTCATCGGCTGGCGGGCGGGTGCGGTCAAGCGCGGTGGGAAGGACGGGGCCGCATCGCGCCCCATGGATCAAGACGCTCGTGGTGCCATGGGCCCCAAGGATGATGGATCATCGCCCGTCGCGCGCCCATGCCAGCCGGCTGAGGGCGCTGCGCACATGGTTTTCCACCGTGGTGACCGATACGCCGAGACGGCGCGCGATCTCGGCCTGGGTCAGGCCCTGCAGCCGGTTGAGGCGGAACATGGTGCGGGTGGGCTCGGGCAGATGTCCGGCCGCGTCCAGCACGCGCTGCAGCTCGTCCTGGGCCATCACCTGTTCTTCGGTGGACACCTCGTCCTCCTCCTGCCAGAGGTAGTGCTCGGCCAGCAGACGGTTGCGGCGCGTCGATTCGCGGCCATGGTCGGTAGCCAGGTTGATGGCCAGACGGTAAAGGTAGGCCCGGGGGTTGTCGATGCTCTGCTGGTTATCGACGCCACGGGCCTTGAGCCAGACTGCCTGGATCACATCCTCGGCGCCACTGTCGCCGCCGAGGATGCGCTGCACCCTGCGCAGCAGCGCCGGCCGTTCGCGGATCAGCAGTTCGGTGAGGGTGGCGGCATTGGAAGGCATGCGCGGGCGACGGGAGGTACGGGGGCGGCGCGCATGCCACTCCGTAAATGCGAATCAGTCACGTTTACTGCGGACCTCCGGCCCTCACAGGCACTCGGTCAGACCGTCGTAGACACTGCGCGAGGTACCGGGCAACGGCACATCGATGGAATCCCGAGCGGGAACGGCTTCCCAGGCCTGCAGCAGCGTCTCCAGCGGTGTGCCTGCGGCCAGCGACAGCGGGCAGGCATAGCTGCGCAGGTCCGCATCGATGCGGCCATCGCCCTTCACCGAGGTGTTGCTGCCGGCAAAGGTCCATATGCAGTGGGCCACATGCCCCGTGGCCCGCTCGACCGAGCAGCGCAGGCGCATGGCCTGCAGGTTGTAGTACTCGCCTTCGCAGAAGGTGTCGCCACAGACATCATCGAAGCCGGCCACGAGCGCGCGTTCGACGTCGCCAAAACGCTGCCAGCCGCTGGCCTGGTCCGGATACAGGCGGGCATCGACGTAGCCGTCGCTGGCGAGGAGGGGCAAACTGGCCAGGCACAGCGGCAGGCCGAACATCAGCAGAAGGGAGCGCATCATCCCTGCCTCCCTTGGTTACCGGCGCCCTGCAGGCAGCCCAGCAGCCCATCGAACAGGCCCCGGCCCAGCCCGGGGAACGCGCCCTCGCCCCCCTCCGGCCCCGACAGCGCCGCATGGAACTGCTCCACCGGCACCCCGGGCAGCAGATCAACCGGGCAGACCCAGCGACCGTTGTCGACCTCCACCTCGCCCGTGCTGGGGTGCACGCGCAGCTCGCTGGCGGCCACCACCCAGGCACAGCCGGTGACGGTGCCGGACAGCCGTTTCACCGCACAACGCACCTGCATGACCCGGTAATTGCTGTAGTCCCCGGCGCAGATCGTATCGGCGCAGATCCGGTTGAAACCCTGCATCAGGGCCGCTTCCAGATCGTAGAAGCGGTCCCAGTTGGCCTCGCTGGTGGGGTAATCAACCAGATCGACATGGCTGCCGGCCACCGCCGAAGGGGCGACAGACAGCAGCACGGCAAAGCTACAGCAATGCATCCAGCGCATGGTGGTACTCCTCGGGAATGAGGCAACCAGCCTGCGCCGGCAGGCACCACCGGGCCCATCGGGAAACCCCGCCCTGGCCGCTGCGCCGGAGGACTGGACGAAGGTCGGCCCTGCCCTACCCTGCACAGCGCCCGGCAAAGGCATAAAATGGTGAGCTATCCGTCTACATCCCCCACCTGGAGCACACCATGGGTCTGGAACTCGTCTCGCCCGGCAAGAACCCGCCGGAAGAAATCAACGTCATCATCGAGATCCCGAAGGACTCGGAGCCGGTGAAGTACGAAGTGGACAAGGAAACCGGCGCGATCTTCGTCGACCGCATCCTGTCGACCCCGATGCGCTACCCGTGCAACTACGGCTACGTGCCGAGCACCCTGTGCGGCGATGGCGACCCGGCCGACGTGCTGGTGGTCCTGCCGCTGCCGCTGGTCCCCGGTTCGGTGGTGCGCTGCCGTCCGGTCGGCGTGCTGAAGATGAGCGATGAGGCAGGCAGCGATGAGAAGATCCTGGCCGTGCCGGTCTCGAAGATCTTCAACGGCTACGCCCATGTCGAAGACATCGCCCAGGTCTCCAGCCACTGGCTGGAACGCATCGGCCACTTCTTCGAGCATTACAAGGACCTGGAAAAGGGCAAGTGGGTCAAGCTGGACGGTTGGGGTGGCGCGGCCGAGGCCAAGCAGATCCTGATCGAGGCGCACCAGCGCCACCTCGACAGCAAGGCCTGAGCCTGAACAGGATCGCTCCGGTGCAGGGCGCCGGAGCGATCTTGGTCACGTTTCAACACTGCGGGCCATCACTGTTGGCGCCGTATTAGGTAAATTGCGTCACTTCACACGTCATCGGCGCACGCCGTCGAGACAGCCAGGGGAATGTGTCGTGCGTATTCTGCTTGTTGGGGATTCAGACAGCCTGCCGGCTGAGCTGAGCGAATTCATTGCCGATCTTGGGGAAGACTGGCAGCCGCTGACCGCCGTCGATGGTCATACGGCGATGTCTGCGGTGGCTGCGCAGGGCGTGGA
This sequence comes from Stenotrophomonas sp. NPDC077659, assembly GCF_050268705.1. NCBI lineage: Bacteria > Pseudomonadati > Pseudomonadota > Gammaproteobacteria > Lysobacterales > Lysobacteraceae > Stenotrophomonas > Stenotrophomonas sp. NPDC077659. The sequence continues at coordinate 32,509 of NZ_JBNNHG010000006.1, forward strand.
CGCGGTCATCGTCTGCCCGCAGCTGCCCGACCTGAATGCAACCACATTGCTGGGTCAGATCCGTACGCTGCGCCCGGAAACCATCCGTATCGCGCTGGTCGATGCCCAGCATGGCAACCGGCCGCCGCCGGCGCGCCTGATCGGCGTGGCCCACCGCTTCCTGCCGTTGCCGCTGGCACCGGAAGTGCTGCTGGAAGCGCTGACCAGCCTGGAAGAGCTGCGCGAGGTGCTGGACAGCCCGCGCCTGCGCGACGCCATCGGCCGCATCGAGAAGCTGCCCTCGCCGCCGCACCTGTACCTGAGCCTGACCCAGGCGCTGGAACACGACGACGACACCGACAGTGGCGACGTGGCCAAGCTGGTCGCTGCCGATCCGGCAATCGCGGCCAAGGTACTGCAGCTGTCCAATTCGGCGTTCTTCAGCCAGGGACGCACCATTGCCGACCTGCGCACGGCGGTGACCCGCCTGGGTCTGGCCACGCTGCGCGACCTGGTGCTGGCCAGCGAAGTGTTCTCCGCGCCGACGCTGTCCACAGCCGAGCGCAATTCCTTGCAGCAGCGTGCACTGATGGCTTCGCGGCTGGCCGCCCGCCTGCTGCCCGAATCCAGCGCCGAGCTGGGTGCTACAGCCGCCCTGCTGGCCGATATCGGCCTGCTGCTGCCAGGCGTGCGCAACGAGCGCAGCGAGCCGGCGCAGGCCGGCGACCCGCGCCCAGGCCATGCCGAGGCCGGTGCCTACCTGCTGGGCCTGTGGGGCCTGCCGATGCCGATCATCGAAGCGGTGGCCTTCCACCTGCAGCCGCAGCGCGCCAGCACCCGCAGCTTCTGGGTAACCGGCGCAGTGCATGTGGCCTTGGCGCTGGTCAACGGCGAACCGGTGGATGAGGAGTACCTGCAGCGTGCCGGCGTGCTGAACAAGCTGCCGCAGTGGCGCGAGCACGCCAACACCCTGATGGGGCTGGCACCGACCGAAGCCTGATCCACGCGGCATCGGAGGAGAACGAGGGGCAGGCCGCAGGGCCTGCCCTTTTTTCATGCGCAGCCAGGCCCGCGCACAAACAAAGAGGGCGGACCTATCGGTCCGCCCTCCTCTCATGCGTGTTGCGACGCTTCGATGGATCAGAAGCGCTGGGTGTACTTCATGTACAGGAAGCGACCCACATCGAAGCCACCGTAGTAGGCGAACGCCGAGTTCGGGGCCGAGTACATCAGCGGACCCTTGTGATCGAACACGTTGTTGGCGCCCAGGGCGATGGTGGCATCCCACGGAGCCTTGTAGCTGACCTGCAGGTCGTGGAAGGTGTTCGAACCGGTCTTGCGCAGCGGGTCAGCTTCGCCGTTGGCAAAGTGGTCCGGCGCATTGCACCAGAACTCACCGGTGTCGATGCAGCCTTCCTTCATGCCCGAGTAGTAGCGGGCGGTGTAGTTCACACCGAAATCACCGTACTGCCAGTTGATGCCGAGGTTCGAACGCACGCGGAACAGGCCGGCTTCGCCGACGCGACCGATCATGATGTTGTCGCCGTCGCTGTTCTGGCCCTGCTCGTCGTACTTGGCGGTGTAGCTCGTCGTCCAGTCGATGTTGAACTGACCGATGGCCAGTTCCGGCAGACGGTACTTGATGCCCAGGTCGTAACCTTCGGTTTCCATCTTGCCGAGGTTGGCGGTGCCGTAGGTAATGGCGCTGACGTGGCCGTCATCGGCACGCACGACATCGGCACAACGGGCCGAGTTGCCCAGCACGTAGCAGTCACGCAGGATGCGGTCGACGCTGTCAGCGATGATCATGTCGCTGATTTCGTACTTGTACCAGTCCAGCGAGAGGTCCAGGCCCTGCACCCACTGCGGGCTCCACACCAGACCGAAGGTGGTGCTCTTGGAGGTTTCCGGCTTCAGGTTCGGGTTGGCACCGGAGATGAACTGGTCACCCGACTGGCACGGCAGGGTCGAGCAGACCTTGCCCGCCTGGCCCACCTGGGTGTAGCCCACCGGCACGCCGGCCTGACTGCACGCTGCGTTGCCGTTGACCGAGCCCGGAGCGGTGATGCCGCACGGATCGATGTACGACTCGAAGCTCGAGCTCAGGCCACCGTACAGGTCGCTGATGGTCGGCGCACGGAAGCCTTCAGCATAGGTACCGCGGACCAGCAGGCCTTCGATCGGACGCCAGGTCAGGCCGAACTTGCTGTTGGTGGTGCCACCGAAGTTGCTGTAGTCCGAGTAACGGCTGGCAACGTTCAGGGTCAGTTCCTTGGCGAAGGCCACGTCGGCCAGCAGCGGCACGTTCAGTTCGAGGTAGACCTCGTTCAGATCGTACTCACCGCGGGTCGGCTTCTGCCCCAGGCCGGTGGACTGGCCCGACTGCGCGAAGGCGTCCGGCACGTAGCTGCCTTCTTCCTTGCGGTGCTCGACGCCCATGGCGAAGCCCAGATCACCGGCCGGCAGGGTCACGATGGAACCGGCCAGGTTGGCGGTGAAGCTGGTGGTCTTGGTGACACCACGGGTGGTGAAGGTCGGGAACAGGAAGTCCTGCAGATCCTGGTCAGCCAGCGAACCCTGGCCTGCAACGCCGTACGGCAGCAGCGGGTTCCACGGGCGGCAGCCCGACAGCGCCGGGTCCAGCACGCCAGCGACGCCGCACTGGGCAACGCCGTTGCCATCGATGTACGAAGCGCCCAGGGCCTGGCGGGCACCGATCAGGCTCATGTCACCGCGGTTGGTCTTGATCGACTCGTTGCGGTTCCACAGTGCGCCGACGTCCCAATCGAAGGTCTTGCCGGCGAAGTCGAAGTAGCCGCTGATGGTCGGGGCGAAGCGCAGGGTCTTGAGCTGGCTGTCGGTGGTACGCGGCACTTCCCACAGGCGACGGCGGAAGCTGACGTTCTGGCCGACCGGGTTGAAGGCACTGCTGCCGCTCAGCGGGGTGTTGATGTCCGACGAAGCGGACTGGTACGGATAGCCGGCGATCTGCTGGAAGGTCTGACGCTCGTTGTAGAGCAGGTCAGTGTTCAGGCTGATCGAATCGGTGAAGTCGTAGGTGCCGTTGATATAGACCGACTTGCGCTTCACGCCGGTCAGCAGGGTCATCTGCTGGTTGGCATTGGCGTATTCGTCTTCAGTCAGCTCGTGGTAGTCAGCGGGGTTCTTCGGGTCGCCGCCCTGGTTCAGGGTCTGCCACACAGCGGTCTTGCTGTCTGCGCAGTTGTACAGGGTCGGGTTGCACCAGCTGCTGTTCTGGCTGACCGGGCTCCAGTCTGCCGAGGTCGAGTTCGGACCCAGCGCGCCGTCACGGCTGTACCAGCGGTCCTTGGCCCACACCGGATCCTGCTTGTTGTACTCGGCCGACAGGGTCAGGCTGCCACGCTCACCGCGGGCGCCGAGGGTCATCGAGTAGGTTTCGGTGTCACCGTCGCCGTTGCCGTACTGGCCGACGTAGACGTTGGCTTCGCCACCGTCGAAGTTCTTGCGGGTGATCACGTTCACGACGCCGGCGATGGCATCCGAACCGTAGATCGAGGACGCGCCGTCCTTCAGGATCTCGATGCGCTCAACGGCCGACATCGGGATCTGGCTCAGGTCCTGCAGGCCCGAGGTGGTGGCGCCCAGGCGCTTGCCGTTCATCAGCACCAGGGTGCGCTCGGCGCCCAGGTTGCGGATGTCGACGTAGTAGCCGCCGACGTTCTCGCCCGAAGCCAGCGACTCCGAACGGGAGATGGCCGGGGAGCCTGCCGAGGTCAGGTTGTTCAGCACGTCAGCGACGCTCGAGAAGCCCTGCTTTTCAAGGGACTCACGGGTCATCGTCAGGATCGGCTGCTGCGTCTCCATGTTGGCGCCGCGGATGCGCGAACCGGTGACCGAAATACGATCGAGGTCGGTGGTGCCGGAAGCAGCTTCCTGAGCGGAAGCGAACGCCGGCGTCAGCGCCAGCGCAATGCCGGCCGGCAGCAGGCCGAGCCGCACTGCGGGATTACGGAAGTTCATCAATCTCTCCAAGGTACGTGTTAGCAGCGTGTTAAAACACCCCAGCACGTTACGATTGCGTTGCAGCGCTGTATTTGCGCGAGACACCCGGAGACTTTGCTGATTGTGGCGGAAGCTTCGCGCCGTTTTCACGAAAACGCGAAGCCGAGGTGCCATAGCGCGCCCGGAATGCACGGGCAAAGCTGCAGCAATTGTCGAAGCCGCTGGCCGCCGCCACTTCGCCCACCATCATGTCGGTGTCGCGCAGCAGATCGGCCGCGCGTTCCAGGCGCAGGCGCGCGGACAACGACTGCGGGCTTTCCTCGTACAGGCTCTGGAACGTCTTGGAGAGATACCAGCTGGAGAAGTTGGTCAGTTCAGCCAGTTCGCCGATGCGCACCACGCGGTGGCTGTTGCCTTCCAGATAGAGGCGGGCGCGCTGCATGCGGCCGAACACCTGGCGCTTGCGGCTGCGCGAGCGGCCCGGGCAACGCTGCACGTTGTCGGCCAGGCTGCGCTGCAGGCCCGCCAGGTGCAGCAGCAGCGGGCGCAGTGCCGGCGCGGGCAGGCCACTGGCCAGCGCATCGCGCCACAGGCGCAGTCCGACGCGGGCGTCGCCCCTGCTCATCTGACCGCGACCTGCATAGAGGCCACAGTCGGCCATCTCGGCCAGCACGCGCAGCGCTTCGGGATTCAGGCTCAGGCCCACGCACAGACCGTTGCGCCCGGCCTGCACCAGTGGACGCGATTCCTTCTCGAACGCGATCCATTCACCCTGGCGGAGCCGGAACCGGCCTTCCTTCGCTTCCACCCACGACGTGCCGCGCACCTGCATCCACACGGTAAAGGTGGTGCCGGCGGTCTGCAGGCTGCCCAGGCGGGCAACGCCCAGGCAGGTCGGAGCTACATCGTCGACGGCCTTGTCGAGGGAGACGGTTTGGCCGCGATCGGCCAGGGTGAGTTGACGCATGAGGGCACCACGGATTTGCCAAGTACAGGCCTCCGTTTTGCCCAATCAGGCAGCTCGGCGTCAGGAAAGACTGACGAGATCACCACGAATTCGCGCCGAGATCGCTACGAAAAAGTTACGAAGGCCCTTTTTTTTTGAACATCAGCAACTTGCTGAAGGCGGGGAACAATGCCGGTGACTGTTTCGGCAGGCGCATGACGCCGATGTCCGCACCATCGCTGACGGCCAGGGACACATAGAGGTCATTGCCGTCGGCGCTGGCGCTGAGACCATTGCCGCCACTGAGCCGCAGCGCGTCCAGGCAGCGCTCCGGTTCCTCCCGGCCATCACGCATGCGCAGCAGCGTGGTGGCGCAGGCATTGGTGGTGCCGAGGTAGTCGAGGCCGCCCTGCCCCGCCACGGTCCAGACCCGGTAGCGCCAGCGGCTGGGCTGATCCTGGCTGATCTGCTGCACGCTGGCCGCGTCCAGCGCCGCATCGATGGACCACAGGCCGCTGGCGGCCAGACGGGTGTACACGACCCGACCGCTGCTGCGATCAAAGCGGGCCTGCGAGACGCCGTCCACGCTGGCCAGGCGCCGCCACGGTTGCCGGGTGCGGTCGAACAGACTCAAGCGCGTGTGCTGGTCGGCGTCACGCTCGAGGATCAGCAGTTGTCCGGGGTCCGCACCGTACAGCGCCTGCAACGGCTGCTCGACCGGCACCGGCAGCAACTGCAGCCGTTCGTCACGCGGGGCGATCTCATAGAGCACGGCCTTGCCGTGCCGGTCGCGTCCTACCACCAGCACCTGCCGGCTGTCCTGCGACCAGTCCGGTGCTTGCCGTGCCTCCGGCCGCAGGCCTTCAATCGGCCGCAGCGAATCGGGCCGCCGCATGTCGGCCCACCACAGCGCGAAGCTGCCCGAGCGGTCGGAACTGAAGACCAGCTGGTGGCCATCGGGGGCCAGCATCGGCTGTCCATCACGCCCGCTGGAGGCAAACAGACGCTCGCTGCTGCCTGAGGAGGACATCCTGAAGATGCCAAACTGGGCGCGTCGATGGACGAAGGCGAGCATGTCACCCCGCCGCGACACCGCTGGCCACTGCGCATCGTCCAGGCCGGCATCGCGCAGCGTGCGTCGCGCGACGTCCAGATAGTAGAGACGAGCTTCGCTGTCCACCCGGCGACCAAAGACAATGCTCCGGCCATCGCCCAGCCACGCCCAGCCGCGCAGTTCGGCCGCTTCGTTGGTCAGCTGTTCGGGCGTGCCGCCCGCTGCCGGCACCCGCCACAGATCGCCCAGTTGCGGGTTGCGTACGAACACCAGCCAGCGGCCGTCGGGAGAGTAGCGTGGCGCGTAGTCGAAGTCGTCCTCGTCAACGGCGTAATCGAGCGCGCGCCATTGCCCGGTCGGCAGGTCCAGCACGCGGATGCCGCGATGCGCGTAGCGGCCCACCATGCTGCCGAACACCAACCCGCGACCGTCCGGGGTCCAGTCGAAACTGAGCAGTTCGGTACCATCGCAGCGGGTGGCCTGACGCAGCGCACCGCCGGTGGCACTGGCGATCAGCACCTGGCAGCTGCCGTCGGCACCAAACCGCGCGAACGCGATCTCGCGGCCATCGGGCGACCAGGCAGGGAAGCGATCGTTGGCGCCTTCCGGTGGCGCCAGCAGCTGCCGCGCCGGGGCATTGCCCGAGGTCTGCACCTTGATGGCGTTGCCGCCTTTGCCGTCCTCGTTCGCACCCTCGTACGCCACCTGCGAACCATCGGGCGAAAGTGTGGGATAGGTCTCAAAGCCAGCGGTGGCGGTAATGAGTCGATACGGACGTTCAGGGCTGCCGATCACCCGCGTGCCATCTTCAACGGCCGCATCCACCGGCGAGCTCGACAGCGTCGGGCGACGCGCCAGCAGCGCGGCCATCACCAGCAGGGCCAGCAGCATGGCAACGCCCAGGGCCAGCAGCAGGCGCCGACGCCAGTAGCGCCAGCGACGACGTGCCGGCGACTGCGCCCTGGGCAGCGCTGCGGCGTCCGGTGCGTCAACAGCCGGAGCGACGACGGGCACTGCATCGTCCACCCGATCGGGTGCCACATCGGCGAGCACCTGTACAGGCACGAGCAGACGGTAACCGGTCTTGGCGATGGTCTCGATGTAAGCCTGGCTGTTGTCGTGGCCGCTGCTGAACGCCTTGCGCAGCTGCGTCACGGCCTGGGTCAGCACGTCATTGGTGGGCAGCGTGTCCGGCCAGACCTCGGCGAACAGTTCTTCACGGGTCACCACCCGCCCCGGCTGACGCAGCAGCACGCGCAGCACGCCCAGCGCCTTCGGCGTGAGCCGGCGCGGACGACGCGCACCCGCAACCTCGACCTCACGCGAGGACAACGTCACGATGCACTCGCCGATCCGGATCCGGTCGGCTTCAGACGGCTGGGTTTCGCTGCTGATCATCTGCTACAGGAAGATTAAAACGAGCCACGGATGCAACGGCTGTCCGGCACAGCGTGTCCGAGGCGCAGCGAGAAGCCAGATTCCGCAAAAAGCATCGGCGCATACCGCAAAAAAAACGAAGCCGGCGAATACTAGCCTATGCAGGTTGCCTCGCCTATGCGTGGTGGACATCAGGCTCTCTCTCGCCGACGCATTCACATAAGCAGCACCATCATTCGCGCCCCTCTGGGCGCGAAATTTTTATCCTGGGTTCATTTTCAGAGACGTCGGATCATGGTCAATCCGACAAGCCGCGAAACGACCAGAGCGACGTACATGACCCCGGAAAACTGCTCCAGCATGACCAATGCGCGTGCCTGTGGATGCAGTGGCACGACATCGCTGAGGCCCACCCCGGACAACAAGCTGAAGCTCAGGTAAAGCAACTCCATCCAGGTGCGCTGCGGCCCTTCTGTGCTGCCCTGGAAACTGCCCGGATACCACTGCTGGCAGACTGCGAATGCGAACGCGAATGCCCACGCGAGCAACGTGAACGTGGCCCCAACAGCGAACAGTTCATCGCGCGTGACTTTATGGTCCTGCAGCATGTAGGCGATCAACGCCCCGGCGGTGTAGAAATACAGCAGGCTCTCCAGCAACTGTGCGGTGGTGCCCAGCGCCGGGCGATCCAGCAGCGCAGCGGCAATGGAGAACACCACCGAAGGAATGGCCAGCAGAAGGGCCAGCCAAGTGCCCAGCGGGCTGCGCTGCACCACCCACAGCGCAAGGCCCAGCACCGCCATGCCGAACACACCCAGTGCTGCCCGCCCGGCTGCAGTGTCATCCAGCGCCGGGTACGACAGCACGGCCATCAGCTGCGCACCCAGCAACCAAGCGGAAGGATGACGGCGGGCGATGGCCAGCCAGCGGGTGGTGATGGCAATGGGCATGGCATGCCTCCGGGGGCGATGGGTGCGAGCATAGCCGGTACTGCACGCACGTGAGGTGGTAGCGCCGGGCCATGCCCGGCGGCTTCCACAGACCGCTGCGCTCGTCGGGCATGGCCCGGCGCTACCACTGCCACCCCGCCTCGGTGTAGTCGCGCACATCCTGGGTGATCTTCATCGAACAGAAGTGCGGGCCACACATCGAGCAGAAATGTGCCTGCTTGTGCGCGTCCTTCGGCAGGGTCTCATCGTGGAAGGCCTTGGCCTTCTCCGGATCCAGGCCGAGGTGGAACTGGTCTTCCCAGCGGAACTCGAAACGCGCCTTGCTCAGTGCGTTGTCGCGCACCTGCGCGCCCGGATGGCCCTTGGCCAGGTCGGCCGCGTGCGCGGCGATGCGGTAAGCCATGATGCCGTCGCGCACATCCTGGCGATTGGGCAGGCCGAGGTGCTCCTTCGGCGTCACGTAGCAGAGCATCGCGGTACCGAACCAACCGATCATCGCCGCACCGATCGCGCTGGTGATGTGGTCGTAGCCCGGGGCGATGTCGGTGGTCAGCGGTCCCAGCGTGTAGAACGGGGCTTCACCGCACTCGCGCAGCTGCTTGTCCATGTTTTCCTTGATCAACTGCATCGGCACATGGCCGGGGCCTTCGATCATGGTCTGCACATCGTGCTTCCAGGCGATCTTCGTCAGTTCGCCCAGCGTCTCCAGCTCGCCGAACTGTGCCGCGTCGTTGGCATCGGCGATGCAGCCGGGGCGCAGACCGTCGCCCAGCGAGAAGGTCACGTCGTAGGCCTTCATGATTTCGCAGATCTCTTCGAAATGCGTGTAGAGGAAGTTCTCCTTGTGGTGCGCCAGGCACCACTTGGCCATGATCGAACCACCGCGGCTGACGATGCCGGTCACGCGCTTGGCGGTGAGCGGCACGTAGCGCAGCAGCACACCGGCGTGGAGGGTGAAGTAGTCCACGCCCTGCTCGGCCTGTTCGATCAGCGTGTCGCGGAAGATCTCCCAGCTCAGCGCTTCAGCGCGGCCGTCGACCTTTTCAAGCGCCTGGTAGAGCGGCACGGTACCGATGGCCACCGGGGAATTGCGGATGATCCATTCGCGGGTTTCATGGATGTGCTTGCCGGTGGACAGGTCCATCACCGTGTCGCCGCCCCAGCGGATGGCCCAGACCAGCTTCTCCACTTCTTCGGCAATGCCTGACGACAACGCGCTGTTGCCGATATTGGCGTTGATCTTGGTGAGGAAGTTGCGGCCGATGATCATCGGCTCGCTTTCCGGGTGGTTGATGTTGTTGGGCAGTACCGCGCGCCCGCGTGCGATTTCATCGCGCACGAATTCCGGGGTGATGATCGTCGGGATGGCGGCACCGAAGGACTGCCCAGGATGCTGCTGCAGCAGCGCTGCATCCTGGATCGCTTCCAGGCGCTGGTTCTCGCGGATGGCAACGAATTCCATTTCCGGGGTGATGATGCCGCGTCGCGCATAATGCATCTGGGTGACATTGGCGCCGGCGCGCGCACGACGAGGCAGCCTGCGTGCGGGGAAGCGCACCGCGTCGAGCTTCGCATCCTGCGCGCGTCCCCGGCCGAACACGGAACTCAGGCCATCGAGCTGTTCGGTATCGCCGCGCGCTTCCACCCAGGTGCGGCGCAGCGCGGGCAGGCCTTCGGAAAGATCGATAGGCACATCCGGATCGGTGTAAGGGCCGGAGGTGTCGTAGACGGTGACCGGCGCGTTCTCTGCGCCACCGAACAGGGCCGGCGTGCGGGTCAGTGCGATCTCGCGCATGGGCACGCGCAGGTCTGGCTGCGAACCCGGCACGTAGATCTTGCGCGAACCCGGAATCGGTCGGGTCACCGACTCGGAAAGTTGCTGGGCCTGTTGCTGCAGGGCGGAGGGCTGTGCGTTCATCGGGCATCGTCCAGTTGGGTCAGGGACGAAGCGGCGGCGCACTGCGCACCGCGCCCGGACGGTCCTTGGGCGGACTCCGGGCACGGTTGCACTGCAAAGCTTCCCTACGCCGGTATGAACCGGATCAGGTTCCAAGGGACTGTCTCAACCGTGGCCATCGGGCCGCGGTACCCCCGCTTCTTGGCGGGCATTAGAGCACAGCGTCAGCGGTTCGGGGTCAGAGCCCGCTGCGCCGCAACGGGCTCTGACCTCCACCTCGTTAACGGAACGGTGACACTCCGTTCAGTAACGTGATTGCTCGCCGCCCACGCGGCCCTCGCTGCCAGCTCTGGCTCGCTCCCCTCAATCCCTTGATCGGAGAAGCTCCTTCATGGTGTTTCGCGTTTCCATCGCACTGGTGCTCGTACTGGTGCTGCTCGCCGGCTTCGCGCCAGGCCCCTTCAATACCGTGGTGCAGTCGGTCCTGGCCGATGTGATCCGCAGCGTCGGCTGGTTGTATCTGCTGGTGGTGTTCCTCGCATTGACCTTCCTGATGTACCTGGCCTTCGGTCGCTTCGGCAACCTGCGCATCGGTGGCGAGGACGCCGAACCCGAGTTCTCGCGCGCCAGCTGGATGTCGATGCTGTTCGCTGCCGGCATGGGCATCGGCCTGGTGTTCTGGGGTGCGGCCGAACCGATTTCCCACTTCACCAAGCCACCAGAAGGACTGGAACCGCAGAGCATGGATGCCGCACGCGCCTCGATGCGCTATGCGTTCTTCCACTGGGGGCTTCATCCTTGGGCAATCTACGCACTGATCGGCTTGGCAATGGCGTGGTTCCAGTTCAATCGCAACGGCCGCGGCCTGGTCAGTGACATGCTGCAGCCGATCATCGGCCGCCACCATCGCGGCTGGATCGGCAAAACGGTCAACGTCGCCGCCGTGGTCGCTACCGCAATCGGTGTGGCCACCACGCTGGGCTTCGGCACCATCCAGATCGCCGCTGGCGTCGAACGCGTGTTTGGCCTGCAAGCGACCGTTGCGGTGCAGATGATCATCATCGCGGTAGCGTTCGTGCTGTACATGGCCTCCACCGCCAGCGGCGTGGAACGTGGGGTGAAATGGCTGTCCAACTTCAATCTGGCCTTGGCCGCGCTGCTGGCAGCGATCCTGCTGGTGCTGGGGCCCACGGGCTTCATCTTCGATACGTTCACGACCACGCTGGGTTCCTACCTCAACCAGCTGGTGACCATGAGCCTTCGCATGTCGCCGTTTTCCGGCAGCACCTGGGTGGCGGATTGGACGATCTTCTACTGGGCATGGTGGATCTCGTGGGCGCCGTTCGTGGGTTCGTTCATCGCCCGCATCTCGCGGGGCAGAAGTGTGCGCGAGTTTGTGATCGGCGTCGTGCTGGCACCCACGCTGCTTGGCTTCTTCTGGTTCTCGGTGTTCGGAGGTACCGCGTTGTGGTCGCAGATCTTCGGCCATGCCGACCTGGTGCAGGCGCTGGGCAACGGGTATGAAACGGTGCTGTTCACCCTGTTCGACAGCATGCCCGCCGCCCTGCTGCTTTCATGCATAGCCCTGGTACTGCTGATGATCTTCTTTGTGACCTCGGCCGATTCGGCGGTGCTGGTGCTGGCCAGCATGTCCACCGACGAGGCCGGCGATCCACCGCTGAAGCGCAAGCTGGCGTGGGGTATTGCGGTTGCACTGATCGCAGCGGCATTGCTGCTTGCCGGCGGACTGGATGCGCTGCAGGGGATGATCACGATCGCGGCGCTGCCGTTCGCGTTGCTGATGGTGCTGGTGATGGTGTCGCTGTACCGGGTGCTGGACCAGGATTACACGCGGGAGCGACGCCAGGCGCAGCGCCAGCGACACATGATCGACTCGTGGATTGCGCGGGAGATGGCGGCGCAGGAAGAGACCCAGGCGGAGGCGGCGCGCGCGCAGGAGCGGGACTGAGGGTGTTTTGCAGCCCGCGGCTGCACCGCTTTTTCAAGCAAATGCAACGGCAGGAGCAGAAGCGGCTCTGGGTTGATATGGGTTTGGCGGGGAGGGGGCAGATGGCGGGACACGCCGCAAGTACGTCCCTGTAGGCTCGGCCACGGCATCCATGCCGTGGACGGTCCCGCCATCTGCCCCCTCTCCGCCTCCGACAGTTTCCCGGTGACGGCAGTAGATCCACGCCATGCGTGGATGAGGTATATCGGAAAACAAGAAGGGGTCGGATGCGTTTTCCTGCGGAAAACGCATCCGACCCCATCCAAAGCGCACGGCTGTTGCTGTTGCTGTTGCTGTTGCCTTTGCTCTTGCTCTTCTTTTTTCTTTTCCTGCGGTGGCGGCCACGGAAACTGTCCGTGGCCGGGCGGGTGGGTTGGGCGGGGGTGTCAGCCGCATGGATGCGGCTGCCAAGCCTCCAGGGACGGATTCACGGCATCCCCCGACCAGCCCACCCGCCCGGCCAACCCAAGCATCACTGGAACCACCCCCACCGCAGAGGGGGCTGCGCCCGTTGGCCGGAAAACTCAGTACCCCGCCGCCTGCCCATCCTTGCGGCTCTCCGACGCGCCGTAATACACGCCCGTCTCCGGGTCACGCATGATCGCCTGGTAGCCACCATACGGGCCGTCGGCAAACACGATGCGATGCCCCTTGCGCATCAGCGCACGCACCGTCTCATACGGGAAGCCGGTTTCCAGGTTCACTTCACCGCCATCACTCATCGCCATCGCCTGCCCGGTCGGTTCGGTCGAACCTTCGTGCTGGATGCGCGGCGCGTCACCGGCTTCCTGCAGGTTCATGCCGAAATCCACCAGGTTCATCACGATCTGCGCGTGGCCCTGCGGCTGCATCGCGCCGCCCATCACGCCAAAGCTGGCGTACGGCTTGCCATCCTTGGTGATGAAACCGGGGATGATGGTCTGGAACGGGCGCTTGCCCGGTGCGTAGCCATTGGGATGGTTCTTCTGCAGCACGAACATCTCACCCCGGTCCTGCAGGATGAAGCCCAACCCCGGCGGTGCCATGCCGCTGCCCATGCCGCGGTAATTGGACTGGATGAGCGAAACCATCATGCCGTCGGCGTCGGCCACGGTCATGTAGATCGTGTCGCCCTCCTCCAGCTGCTTCGGCGTGCCCGGCTGCACTTCCTTCAACGCCTTGTCCATGGAGATCAGCGCACGGCGCTGGGCCGCGTAGTCCTTGGAAATCAGTTTCTGTACCGGGGCCGGTTGGAAGGCCATGTCGGCGTAGAAGCGTGCACGGTCGGCGAAGGCCAGCTTCTTGGCTTCGACGAACAGGTGCACGTGTTCGGGCGAGCCGAACGGAATCTTCGAAAAGTCGTAGCCTACCAGCACGTTGAGGATCTGCAGCGCGGCGATGCCCTGGCTGTTGGGCGGCAGTTCCCACACGTCATAGCCACGGTAATTGCTGCTGACCGGCTCGACCCACTCGCCATGGTGGTCGGCCATGTCCTGGTAGCTCAGGTAGCCTCCGTTGGCCTTGAAGTAGTCGCCGATGATGTGGGCGATGGCGCCCTTGTAGAAGGCATCGCGGCCGCCGTCGGCAATCTGCTGCAGGGTGTCGGCCAGGTTCGGGTTCTTCCACATCTCGCCCTTGCGCGGGGCGTGGCCGTTGATCGTGAACTGCTCGCTGAAGCCAGGGTACTTGGACAGCTTGGGTACCGAGCGGTCCCAGTAGTAGGCGATGACCTCGGCCACCGGATGGCCCTCGCGCGCGTAGCGGATGGCCGGGGCCAGGTTGTCGGCCATCGGCTTGCGGCCAAACCGCTCGTGCAGGGCGAACCAGCCGTCGACCGCACCGGGCACGGATACCGGCAGCGGGCCGGTGGCGGGGATCTCCTTCAGGCCGCGGCGCTGGAACTCGGCCAGGGTCAGCGACTTCGGCGAGCGGCCCGAGCCGTTGTAGCCGTAAAGCTTCTGCGTCTTCGGGTCCCAGACGATGGCGAACAGGTCGCCGCCGACACCGTTGCCGGTCGGCTCCATCAGGCCCAGGGTCGCGTTGGCGGCGATGGCGGCGTCAACCGCAGAGCCGCCTGCCTTCATCACGTCCAGCGCGACCTGGGTGGCCAGCGGCTGCGAGGTGGCGGCCATCGCATGTGGGGCGATCACCTCCGAACGGGTGGCGAAGGTGTGGCCGGTGATGCGGTCGGCGGCGAAGGACAGCGCGGGCATCGCAGCGAGGACGGCGGCGGCCAGCAGGGAACGGGCAATGCGTCGGGACACGGTCGGGTTCCGATGGAAGGGTGGTCCCCGATCTTCGCCGTTGCGGCCTTCACGCGGTATCGGGCAGAGGTCATGGGCGCCTGGATATCCCGGCGGGAGCGGGCGGGGGCGGCTGGTCAGGACACGCAAAAGCCCCTCCATGGTGCTCGATGGCGCCATCCATGGCGCAAACGGTCCTGCCCAGCCGCCCCCGCCCGCTCTAGACAGATTGCTGCGAGCGCGGACACAACGGCCCCTCATTCCCGCGCAGAAAGACCCCCTGAAAAGAGTGAATTCCGGTTCACCGAAACACTTTCGCTGGAAACCATCCTTGTGCCACAAGCGATTGCGCCGGATGCAGCGGAAACAAAAAAAATATCCGTTGCCAGGGTTGACACTGCCGAATCGCCCATGTTTCCCTCGGTCTCATGTTGCATCACACCACGCCACTGCGAACCCACGTTGAAGCCGCCGACATCGGCGCCGCCTCGCTGCGTTCGATTCTTGTGCTCGTACTTATTACCCAGCCTACAGGTGCGGGACGAGCCAGCGTGTAAGCAACAGACACACCGGAACTCATCAAAAACCCGCACCCGCCCCGGTGCGGGTTTTTTCATTTCAAGACCTGGTTTCAGACGCAACCACCATGAACACCTCCAACAGCAAAACCCGGACCTGCCACACCACGACGCCTCGTGGTGGCTGTGCCCGTGCGATGCGCCGCGCCTCCCCCACCGTTTTCCCCTGACCGGCCGGTACGTCGCTTCGACTGCCGGCCGTCTTTTTCTTCCCACGCAAGGAACCTCCCCCATGAGCACCAACGACCTGCCCCAGACCAAGATCGCCGTCATCGGCTACGGCAGCCAGGGCCGCGCCCACGCACTGAACCTGCGCGAATCCGGCTTCGACGTGGTGGTAGGCCTGCGCCCGGGCGGCCCGACCGAAGCCAAGGCGCAGGCCGACGGCTTCACCGTGGTGGCGCCGGCCGAGGCGGTGAAGAACGCCGACCTGGTCGCTGTGCTGACCCCGGACATGGTGCAGAAGAAGCTCTACAACGACGTGCTGGCGCCGAACATGAAGCAGGGTGCCTGCCTGCTGTTCGCCCACGGCCTGAACGTGCATTACGGCATGATCGAGCCGCGCGCCGACCTGGACGTGGTGCTGGTTGCGCCGAAGGGCCCGGGCGCACTGGTGCGCCGTGAATACGAGATCGGCCGTGGCGTGCCGTGCATCTGGGCGGTCTACCAGGATGTCAGCGGCAACGCAGCGCAGCACGCGCAGGCCTACGCCGCCGGCCTGGGCGGCGCGCGCGCCAACCTGATCCAGACCACGTTCAAGGAAGAAACCGAAACCGATCTGTTCGGCGAACAGGCGGTGCTGTGCGGCGGTGCCTCGGCACTGGTGCAGGCCGGTTTCGAGACCCTGGTGGAAGCCGGCTACCAGCCGGAAATCGCCTACTACGAAGTGCTGCACGAACTGAAGCTGATCGTTGACCTGTTCTACGAAGGCGGCATCTCGCGCATGCTGGAATTCATCTCCGAAACCGCCCAGTACGGCGACTACGTCAGCGGCCCGCGCGTGATCGACGCTGGCACCAAGGAGCGCATGAAGGAAGTCCTCAAGGACATCCAGGACGGCACCTTCACCAAGAACTGGGTGGCCGAGTACGAAGCGGGCCTGCCGAACTACAACAAGTTCAAGCAGGCCGACCTGGAGCACCCGATCGAGAAGGTGGGCAAGGAACTGCGCGCCAAGATGGTCTGGTTGCAAGGACAGGCCGCGTAATCACGCGGCCCTCCCCCACCCGCTTTGCAAGGTTCCCCATGAACTCTCCCACACACCGCAGCGCGCCGCCCAACGGCGCGCGCTGGCTGACCCAGGCGCTGGAGGCCGAGGGCGTCCGTACCCTGTTCGGCTATCCCGGCGGCACCATCATGCCGTTCTACGACGCGCTGGTGGATTCGTCGCTGAAGCACATCCTGGTGCGCCACGAGCAGGGTGCGGCGCTGGCAGCCAATGGCTTCGCCCGCGCCAGCGGCCAGGTCGGCGTCTGCGTGGCCACCTCCGGCCCGGGCGCCTCGAATCTGGTCACCGGCATCGCCGATGCCATGCTGGATTCGGTGCCGATGGTCTGCATCACCGGCCAGGTCGGTACGCCGCTGCTGGGCACCGACGCTTTCCAGGAACTGGATGTGTTCGGCCTGACCCTGCCCATCGTCAAGCACAGCTGGCTGGTGCGCAGCGTCGACGACCTGCCGCGCGTGGTGGCCGATGCGTTCCGCATTGCCCGCGAGGGCCGCCCCGGCCCGGTGCTGATCGACCTGCCCAAGGACGTGCAGCTGGCCGACGCCAGCCACCTGCCGGCGCACGTGCCGGCCACCGTCGAGCCGCCCGCTGCCGCAGCCGATGCAGCCATTGCCGAAGCCATCTCAGCGCTGACGGCGGCCGAGAAGCCGGTGGTCTACGCCGGCGGTGGCATTGCCCTGGGCGAAGCCGTGCAGGACCTGCGCGACTTCGTCGAGGCCAGCGCCATCCCCACCGTGATGACCCTGCGTGGCCTGGGCGCGCTGCCGCCGCAGCACCCGCACTCGCTGGGCATGCTGGGCATGCACGGCACCCGCGCGGCCAACATGGCCGTGCAGGAAAGCGACCTGCTGCTGGTGCTGGGCGCTCGCTTCGATGATCGTGCCACCGGCAAGCTGGCCGAATTCGCCCCGTTCGCCCGCGTGGTCCACATCGACGCCGACGCCTACGAGATCTCCAAGCTGCGCAGCGCCGATGTCGCCGTGCCCGGCAACGTCGGCCATGCCATCCGCGCCCTGCGTGCGGCCTTCCCCTCCCCCAAGGCCCACCAGGACGCCTGGCGCAAGCGCTGCGCCCAGCACCGTGATCGCTTCGCCGCCCGCTACGACGCGCCCGGCCAGCACATCTATGCCCCGGCGCTGCTGAAGCGCCTGAGCGAAGTGGCGCCCGCCGATACGGTCATTGCCTGCGATGTCGGCCAGCACCAGATGTGGGTCGCCCAGCACTGCCGCTTCAACCACCCGCGCAACCACCTGACCAGCGGCGCGCTGGGCACCATGGGCTTCGGCCTGCCGGCGGCGATGGGCGCGCAGTTCGCCTGCCCCGACCGCACCGTGGTGCTGGTGTCCGGCGATGGCAGCTTCATGATGAACGTGCAGGAGCTGGCCACCATCGCCCGTTGCCGCCTGCCGGTGAAGATCGTGCTGCTGGACAACAGTTCGCTGGGCATGGTGCGGCAGTGGCAGGAACTGTTCTTCGCCGAGCGTTACAGCGAGATCGACCTGTCCGACAACCCGGACTTCGTCGCCCTGGCCAAGGTGTTCGGCATCGCCGCCACGCGCATCGACAGCCGCGATGACGTGGAAGGTGGCCTGGCCGCACTGCTGGCCGAGCCGGGCCCGGCACTGCTGCACGTGGCCATTGATGCGCGCGCCAACGTGTGGCCGCTGGTGCCGCCCAACACCGCCAACAGCACCATGCTGGAAAGCAATCCCGCCCATGCACGCCAGGAGACCCCCAATGCAATACCGGCTTGACCTGGTGCTGCACCCGGCCGAAGGCGCGCTGCTGCGCGTGATCGGCATGGCCGAGCGACGCGGCTTCGCACCGCGCGCGATCAACGGCGCGCCGGTGGCCGCCGATGACGGACGCTGGCACCTGCAGCTGGTGGTCGATGGCCAGCGGCCGCCGGACACCCTGTGCCGGCAGATGGAAAAGATCTACGACTGCGTGTCGGTACAGCTGACGCCCGTGGAAGGAGCTGCCTGATGAACACCCGTACCGTAGTGACCACGGTGCCGGCACGGAGGCGTCTTCTTCGCCGCCCGTGCCCGCACCGGGCGCATACCGGCAACCCGCTGGTGGCCCATGCCGGCCGCTGATGCCAGCACCGAAAGCGATGTCGGCGACGTAAGCGTTGCCGACGTACTGGCTGCGCAGGCCCGCCTGCGCCGCTTCCTGCCGCCTACCCCGCTGCATCATGCCGAGCGCTTCGGCACCTGGCTGAAGCTGGAAAACCTGCAGCGCACCGGTTCCTACAAGGTGCGCGGCGCATTGAACGCACTGCTGGCCGGCCGCGAGCGCGGCGATACCCGGCCGGTGATCTGCGCTTCGGCCGGCAACCATGCCCAGGGCGTGGCCTGGGCCGCCTATCGCCTGGACGTGCCGGCCATCACCGTGATGCCGCACGGCGCGCCGGCCACCAAGATCACAGGCGTCGCCCACTGGGGCGCCACCGTGCGCCAGCACGGCAACAGCTACGACGAGGCCTTTGCCTTCGCCGTGGAACTGGCGCAGCGCCATGGCTACCGCTTCCTGTCCGCCTTCGACGATGCCGATGTGATCGCCGGCCAGGGCACGGTCGGCATCGAACTGGCTCCGCATGCACCGGACGTGGTGATCGTGCCCATCGGCGGCGGCGGCTTGGCCTCCGGCGTGGCGCTGGCACTGAAGTCGCAGGGCGTGCGCATCATCGGCGCGCAGGTCGAGGGTGTGGATTCCATGGCCCGCGCGATCCAGGGCGATGTCAGCGAGATCGCCCCGGTGCCATCGCTGGCCGATGGCGTGCGGGTGAAGGTGCCCGGCTACCTGACCCGCCGCCTGTGTGCCTCGCTGCTGGATGACGTGGTGATCGTGCGCGAAGCCGAACTGCGCGAAACCCTGGTCCGCCTGGCCCTGGAAGAACACATCATCGCCGAGGGCGCAGGTGCATTGGCCCTGGCCGCCGGCCGCCGCGTGGCCGGCCGCCGCAAGTGTGCGGTGGTGTCCGGCGGCAACATCGATGCCGGCGTGCTGGCCGGCCTGCTCACCGACATCCGCCCCCGGCCGCCACGCAAACCGCGCCGGCGCCGCGCTGAATCCCCGCGCCCACCCGCCCGGACCAGCGCCTCCACCTCTTTCCCTTCCCACCTGCAAGCCGCAACGCCCGCTGTCGAGGAGATTTCCCTGTGACCACCATCGAACGAATTACCACCCCGCGCATCCGCATCTTCGACACCACCCTGCGTGACGGCGAGCAGTCCCCCGGCTGCAGCATGAGCCCGCCGCAGAAGCTGGTGATGGCGCGTGCGCTGGACGAACTGGGCGTGGACATCATCGAGACCGGCTTCCCGGCCAGCTCGCAGTCCGACCGCGAAGCGATGGCCCTGATCGGCCGTGAGCTGCGCCGCCCGAGCCTGACCCTGGCCGTGCTGTCGCGCTGCCTGCAGGCCGACATCGAAACCTCCGCACGTGCTCTGGAAGCGGCTGCCAACCCGCGCCTGCACCTGTTCCTGTCCACCAGCCCGCTGCACCGCGAGCACAAGCTGCGCATGACCCGCGAGCAGGTGCTGGAATCGGTACGCAAACACGTCACCCTGGCCCGCTCGTACGTCGACGATGTCGAATTCTCGGCCGAAGATGCGACCCGCACCGAGCTGGACTACCTGATCGAAGTGGCCCGCGTGGCGATCGCTGCCGGCGCCACCACCGTCAACCTGCCCGACACCGTCGGCTTCACCACGCCGGAAGAGATCCGTGCGATGTTCCAGCAGGTCATCGCTGGCGTGGCCGACGTACCCAACGCAGCCAACGTGATCTTCAGCGCGCACTGCCACAACGACCTGGGCCTGGCCGTGGCCAACTCGCTGGCCGCCGTGGAAGGTGGCGCACGCCAGGTCGAGTGCACCATCAATGGCATCGGTGAACGCGCCGGCAACTGCTCGCTGGAAGAAATCGCCATGGTGCTGAAGGTGCGCCAGGCCTTCTACGAGCAGGACACCGCGATCAACACCCCGCGCATCGTCGGTACCTCGCAGCTGCTGCAGCGCCTGGTCGGCATGCCGGTCCAGCGCAACAAGGCAATCGTCGGCGCCAATGCCTTCGCCCACGAATCGGGCATCCACCAGCACGGCATGCTGCGCCACCGCGGCACCTACGAAATCATGCGCCCGGAAGACGTGGGCTGGGAAGATTCGCAGATGGTGCTGGGCCGCCACAGTGGCCGCGCCGCCGTCGAATCGCGCCTGCGCGCGCTGGGCTTCTGGCTGGAAGAAGATGAGCTGAAGCTGGTCTTCGAGCAGTTCAAGACGATGTGCGAGCAGCAGCGCGTGGTCACCGACGCCGATCTGCAGACCTTGATGCAGGGCGGTGCCAACACCCAGGGCTACCGCCTGGCCTCGATGACCATCAGCGATGTCGGCAGCCGCGCCAATGCCCTGGTCGAACTGTCCGACCCGGAAGGCAACCGCGTGGCCGAAACCGCGCAGGGCGACGGCCCGGTCGATGCCCTGTTCGGCGCACTGTCCTCGGCCACCGGCGTGCAGCTGCAGCTGGACAGCTACCAGGTGCACAGCGTGGGCATCGGTGCCGATGCGCGTGGCGAAGCCAACCTGAGCGTGCGCCACGAAGGCGTGGAGTACGACGGCACCGGCACCAGCAAGGACATCATCGAAGCCTCCGCACTGGCCTGGCTGGACGTCGCCAACCGCCTGCTGCGGCAGCGCCAGGCGGCTGCCAGCAGCACCGACACCCCGACCGCCGCCACTGCCTGAGGAACCAGAGATGAGCGCCTTCGACACCGCCACCCCGGCCGCTGGCCAGCAGTGGAACGCCCAGGACTATGCGATCGATGCCGGCTTCGTGCCGCTGCTCGGCGGCGCGGTCGCGCGCCTGCTCGACCCGCGTGCGGGTGAACGCATTCTCGACCTGGGCTGTGGCGATGGCGTACTCAGCACCGAACTGGCCCTGAGCGGTGCACGCATCCACGGCGTGGATGCCTCGCCGGAACTGGTCCATGCCGCCCGCGCGCGCGGCGTCGATGCGCAGGTGATGGATGGCCACGCGCTGACCTTCAACGCCGAGTTCGATGCGGTGTTCAGCAATGCCGCGCTGCATTGGATGGGCAAACCGGACCGCGTGCTGGAAGGCGTGCGCCGCGCCCTGCGCCCCGGCGGCCGCTTCGTCGCCGAGTTCGGCGGCCATGGCAACGTGACCACGATCATCGCCGCGGTGCAGGCCGCACGCGTGGCCCATGGCCACGGCGCCAGCGCGTTCCAGTGGTACTTCCCCACCGCTGATGCCTACGCCGACCGCCTGCGCCAGCACGGCTTCCAGGTGCAGCTGATCGAAACCACGCCGCGCCCGACCGCGCTGCCGACCGGCGTGGCCGGCTGGCTGCGGGTGTTCGCCGCGCCGCTGCTGGACGATCTGCCAGACGATGCCCGCGCCACCGTGCGCGAGGCCGCCGCAGCGCTGCTGGTCGAACTGCCACGCAATGCGGCCGGCCAGCCGCTGGCCGACTACGTGCGCCTGCGCGTACTCGCCCGCCGCCGCTGACTTGACCGTTCCGCTTTCTTTATTGATTTTGCTCTTTCGTACTTCTGCCAGGCATACGCATGACTTCCGCACCCCGCACCCTGTACGACAAACTGTGGGACGCCCACGTGGTGGTTCCCGAATCCGACAGCGCGCCCGCCGTGCTGTACATCGACCTGCACCTGATCCACGAGGTCACCTCGCCACAGGCCTTCACTGAACTGCGCGCGCGCGGCCTGGTGCCGCGCCGCCCGGACCGCACCAAGGCGACGATGGATCACTCCACCCCGACCCTGCCGGCCGGTGCCGACGGCAAGCTGCCCTACGCCAGCGCCGCCTCCGAGGCGCAGGTCGCCACCCTGGCGCGCAACTGCGCCGAGCATGGCATCGAGCTGTTCGACATGGCCTCCGACAACCGTGGCATCGTCCACGTCATCGCGCCGGAACAGGGCTTCACCCAGCCGGGCATGACCATCGTCTGCGGTGACAGCCACACCTCCACCCACGGTGCCTTCGGCTCGCTGGCTTTCGGCATCGGCACCAGTGAAGTCGGCCACGTGCTGGCCACGCAGTGCCTGCTGCAGCGCAAGGCCAGGACCTTCGCGATCACCGTCGACGGCCCGCTGGCACCGGGCGTCGGTGCGAAGGATGTGGTCCTGCACATCATCGGCGTGATCGGCGTCAACGGCGGCACTGGCCACGTCATCGAGTTCCGTGGCAGCACCATCGAAGCGATGGACATGGAACAGCGCATGACCCTGTGCAACATGTCGATCGAAGCGGGTGCGCGCGCCGGCATGGTCGCGCCCGACCAGGTCACCTTCGACTTCGTGGCCAACACCCCGCGCGGCCCCAAGGGCGCCGATTTCGACGCCGCCGTGGCCCGCTGGCAGCAGTTGCGCAGTGATGAAGGCGCACGCTTCGACAGCGAAGTACGCATCGACGCCGCCGACATCCGCCCGACCCTGACCTGGGGCACGCACCCGGGCACCGCCATCGCCGTGGATGCGCCGATTCCGGCCGCCAACGATGCCGCCGCGCAGAAGGGGCTGGACTATATGCACTTCCACGCCGGGCAGGCGCTGGCTGGCACGCCGGTGGACGTGGTGTTTGTCGGCTCGTGCACCAACGGCCGCCTGAGCGACATGCGCGACGTGGCGCAGGTGCTGCGTGGCCGCCAGGTCGCCCAGGGCGTGCGCATGCTGGTGGTGCCGGGCTCGGAAATCGTCAAGCGCCAGGCCGAGGCCGAAGGCATCCACGAGATCGTGCGCGCGGCCGGTGCCGAATGGCGCGAGCCGGGCTGCTCGATGTGCATCGCCATGAACGGTGACCTGGTCGCCCCCGGCCAGCTGGCCGTCAGCACCAGCAACCGCAATTTCGAGGGCCGCCAGGGCCCCGGCTCGCGCACCCTGCTGGCCTCGCCGATGAGCGCGGCGTGGGCAGCGGTGAAGGGCCAGGTGGCCGACACCCGCGAACTGTTCGCACAGGAGGTGGCGTGATGGCCGGTTTCCGTACCCTGACCTCGTCCAGCGTGGTGCTGGCGCAGACCAACATCGACACCGACCAGATCATTCCGGCGCGGTTTCTGTCCACCACCGAACGCGCCGGCCTGGGCCGCAACGCCTTCAATGACTGGCGCTGGCAGGCCGACGGTTCACCGGTGGCCGGCTTCGCATTCAACCAGCCGCACAATGCCGGCCGCAGCATCCTGCTGGCCGGTCGCAACTTCGGCTGCGGTTCCTCGCGCGAACACGCACCGTGGGCGCTGACCGACCTGGGCCTGCGCGCCATCGTCAGCAGCGAGATCGCTGATATCTTCCGTGGCAATTCGCTGAAGAACGGCCTGCTGCCGATCGTGCTGGACGAGGCCGACGTGCAGGCGCTGATGCAGCGCCCGGACGATGAACTGACCATCGATGTGGCCGCACGCGAGCTGCGCACGCCCGATGGCCGCGTCTATTCCTTCCCGCTGGATGGCTTCTCGCAGACCTGCCTGCTGGAAGGTGTCGACCAGTTGGGGTATCTGTTGGGCCGTGTCCCTGAAATCGAACGTTACGAGAGTGAGCATGCACGCTGAAATTGTTGTCCTGCCCGGTGATGGCATCGGCCCGGAAGTGGCCGCCGCCGCAGTGGCCGTCCTGAAGGCCGTCGCCGAACGCTTCAACCACACCTTCACTTTCAGCGAGCACGACATCGGTGGCATCGCCATCGACCGCCATGGCGAGCCGCTGCCGGCCGCCACCCTCGCCGCCTGCCAGGCCGCCAACGCGGTGCTGCTGGGCGCGGTGGGTGGCCCGAAGTGGTCCGACCCGAATGCCAAGGTACGCCCGGAGCAGGGCCTGCTGGCAATCCGCAAGGCGCTGGGCCTTTACGCCAACCTGCGCCCGGTGCGCACCCATGAGGCCGCGCTGCACGCCTCGCCGATCAAGGCCGAGCTGCTGCAGGGCGTGGACTTCGTGGTGGTGCGCGAACTGACCGGCGGCATCTACTTTGGCGACAAGACCCGCGACGCCGACAGCGCCAGCGACCTGTGCCGCTACACCGTGGCCGAGATCGAACGCGTGCTGCGCAGCGCCTTCCGCCTGGCCCAGCAGCGCCGCGGCAAGGTCACCTCGGTGGACAAGGCCAACGTGCTGGAAACCTCGCGCCTGTGGCGCGACGTGGCCGCGCGCATCGGCCGCGAGGAATTCCCGGACGTTGCCCTGGAGCACCAGCTGGTCGATTCGATGGCCATGCACCTGCTGGCCAAGCCGCGCGAGTACGACGTGATCGTTACCGAGAACATGTTCGGGGACATCCTCACCGATGAAGCCTCGATGCTGGCCGGTTCACTGGGCCTGCTGCCGTCGGCCTCGCTGGGCGAACCGGGCGCGGTGGGCATCTACGAGCCGATCCATGGTTCAGCACCGGACATCGCCGGCAAGGGCATCGCCAATCCCTACGCGACCATCTTCAGCGCCGCCATGCTGCTGCGCCATTCGCTGGGGTTGGAAGCCGAAGCTGTAGTAGTGGAAGCCGCCGTGCATGCGTCGCTGGATGACGGCGTGTTCACCGCCGACCTTGCGGCCAAGGGGCAGGCGGTCAGCACCGCCGCAGCGACCGACGCGGTGCTGGCAAAGCTCAACTGATCCGGCCTTTCCTTCGGACCTTGCGCGCAGCCACCCATGGGGTGGCTCTACTGTAGAGCCACCCCATGCGTGGATGGTTCGAACCCCGCGCAGTAGAGCCACGCCATGCGTGGATGATTCGAACCCCGCGCAGTAGAGCCACGCCATGCGTGGCTGCCTTACTTGGTGGTGTACCCACCATTGACCAGAATCGTCTGCCCGGTCATCCACCAGCCATCGGTCACCAGGAAGCGGATCCACGGCACGATATCGGCGATATCAGTCAGGCCGGTACGAGTGAATGCGGACAGCGCCGCCGCAGTCTTGTGGTACGCCTGCGCATCGGCACTCTCGGCCGGGTAGAAGAACGGCGTGTCCATCGGACCGGGGCCGATCGCGGTCACCGAGATGCCGCGCTCACCGAACTCCTTCGACGCCGCTCGGGTGAAGTGCTCGACCGGCGCCTTGGTGCCGGCATAGCTGGAGTAGAACGGCGTGTAGGCACCCAGCAGCGAGGTGACCAAGGTGCAGATGCGACCACCGTCGTTGACGTGGCGACCGGCTTCCTTGAGGAAAAAGAACGCCGCCTTGGCGTTGACCGCGCTCATCTCGTCGTACTCCGCTTCGCTGATGTCCAGCAGCGGCTTCTTCAATACCTTGCCCACCGTGTTGATGGCGATGTCGGGACGGCCGACTGCGGCCACGGCATCGGCGAACAGGCGCTCCATCGCTGCCGCCGACGTCAGGTCGCCCTGCAGTGCCACCGCCCTGCTGCCCGCGGTCTGCACCGCAGCGACGGTGGCTTCGGCGTCGGCCTGGGTGGCGGCACTGTTGTAGTGAACCACGATGGCCTTGGCACCTTGTGCGGCGAAGTCGCGGGCGATCAGCCCACCCAGGTTCTTGGCGCCACCGGCGATCAGCACGGTCTTGCCCTTGAGGGAATGGTTGGTCATGGCCTCAGTCTCGGAAGGGGGCTACCCGGGGTGGCAACCCTGCCCTGACGACGATATCGTGCAGAAAAAGCGGATAAAGCCCGCCACATTGACTTAACTTTCCAGAGCCAGCGAACAATGGATCGGATTGATCGCTTCCGCATCTTCACCCGGGTGGTTGAATGCGCCAGCTTCACCCGCGCCGCCGACCAGCTCGGCCTGCCCCGCTCAACGGTCTCAGCGGCGGTGGCCGAACTGGAGCAGCGGCTCGGCGTCCGCCTGCTGCAGCGCTCGACCCGCCGCGTCTCCACCACCCACGACGGCGATGTGTTCCATGCGCGCTGTCTGCGCCTGATCGCCGAGGTCGAGGACGCCGAGTCGCTGTTCCGCCAGGACGACGCGCAACCGGTGGGCCTGCTGAAGATCGACGTGCCCAGCCGCATCGGCCGCCGCATCATCGCCCCTGCCCTGCCAGATTTTTTCGCGCGGCACCCGCAGGTGGAAGTGGACCTGGGCATGACCGACCGAACAGTGAACCTGATCGAAGACGGCTGCGATGCCGTGCTGCGGGTCGGTCAGTTGGGTGACTCCAGCCTGGTGGCACGCACACTGGGCCAGCTCGACTTCGTCAACGTTGCCGCGCCGGGCTATCTGCGCGAGCACGGTGTGCCGCAGCGTCCTGCCGACCTGCAGCAGCATCGTGCGGTGAACTATGCCTCGCCGACCACGGCGCGGGTGGAACCGTGGGAGTGGCAGGAGGGCGCGCAGCTGCGCACATTGCCGATGCCAGGCTGGGTGCGGGTGAACAGTGCAGAGGCATCCATCGCCTGCTGCGTGGCCGGGCTGGGGTTGCTGCAGATTCCGCGCTACGACGTGCAGGTCGAACTGCAGTCAGGCGCGTTGGTAGAGGTGATGCCGCAGTACGTGGCGCAGCCGTTGCCGGTGACCCTGCTGCAGCCGCATCGGCAGCACCGTGCGCAACGTGTGCAGGTATTTCTGGAGTGGCTGCTACCAGTGCTGCGAACCGGCCTGCAATTGCAGTAGATCCACGCAATGCGTGGATGGCCGGGCCGGGGTATCCGCAGCCACCCGTGGGGTGGCTCCACTGATGGCACGGAAGGCGCGTGCATCCGTGCCAACCAAGGTTGACACCCACCTGGGAAGGGACCAACCGACCCCGGCCGGATATTACGCCCCGGATTCGTCCGGCTTGACCCGGAACCACGCTGCATACAACGCCGGCAGGAACACCAGGGTCAGCACCGTGCCCACGATCAAGCCACCCATGATCGAGATCGCCATCGAGCCGTAGAACGCGCTGCGTGACAGCGGGATCATCGCCAGCACGGCGGCAAGCGCGGTCAGCACGATCGGGCGGAAGCGGCGCACGGTGGCGTCGATGATCGAATGCCAGCGGTCATGCCCGGCGTCGATGTCCTGCTGGATCTGGTCGATCAGGATCACCGAGTTGCGCATGATCATGCCCGCCAGCGCAATCGTGCCCAGCAAGGCCACGAAGCCGAATGGCGCGCGGAACAGCAGCAGGAACAACGTCGCGCCGATGATGCCCAGCGGCGCGGTCACCAGCACCATCGCCGCACGCGAG